>CAYOPE010000006.1:0-36401 GCA_964405805.1 uncultured Candidatus Saccharibacteria bacterium
TCTCAGAAATTCGCAAGCCTTTGTTAAAGCGATCTTTCGGAGCCAGGTACAGAGTTCGAATACGACACTCATAACCGATCTTACCCATAGCATGCTCGATTGCAGTGATGACCTGCTTTTCCACATCTGTGCGGTGTAGCATGAGTGTCGGTGGTTCTTCTACTGTTTTCTTCGGTGCTTGCTTGCCTTCTTCCGGTCCTGACACCATCTCGATGAGAAATCTTGCCATCAAGTCTGGGATAAAATGAACAAGTTTCATCATCCAATCTTCCGAGTGCTCTTGCGGCACACCTTTTAATTTATCTAACAAATGCTTGATGTGTTCTTTCCATTTATCATCTGAGGGTTTGAGAACTAGCTGATAATTCATAAGCTCATGAGGCTGTAGGTTACTCAAAACTTCAAGCACGTTTGATAAAGGATCGACAAAAGTTTCTTGTGCCCCGTGCTCAAACGACGTGTCTTGCCAATATGTTCTGATCGGATAAGCATTGTCTTTTTTCTTCAGCCACTCTGTGCCCCAAAAATCAAACTCTGCAGTCTCGGGATTGTAGTAATGAGGTAAATTTTTTAGATAATCTTCAGTTTCTACGATTTCAGCTTTCGGGTACTGTGCAAAGACTGCACTTTCAAACAACGTCCTATAGCGCGCTGGCATTTTAAAAATATATGAGACCTTCCCTCCGAAACTGACAAGCTCACAAGAAAACCAGAGAATAGTTCTCCCATTAAAAATTTCGCCCCAAGTATAGTTGGTATGGATCGCATGCATGGCAGCAAAAATCTGCTCCATTGCCAGTGGTGATTTTTCGTTTAGCTCATCAATTTTAACTTCTAGAAAAACCCATTCGACTGAGCCGACGTATTTATCGTTCATGGCGATGCGCCTAAGGTGGTAAAGCATCCAAATCAAGACAGCCAAAAAAGGCAACCAACCAAACCAGTTGGTCAAAACATCATTCAGAAGTAAATTTACATAGTAATTCATTCAGCGACTAATCCGTATTTATCTTTACCGACCTTTATAAAGTGTTTGCGGTTAGATAATCCTACTAAAATTGTATTTCTTTTCACTTGTCGACGCTTCATCACTTCCGTGATAATTTCGTCACGTGATAATGGTCGATTAGATGATTTTAAAATTTCTTTAATAACGTCTGCAACCACGCCTTTTTTATATCCCCATTCTACTAATGCGTAAATTCCCCGACCTATGAGTACAAATCTTGCATCTTTAATCAATTCATTGTGCACTGTTTCCTGATACGCAGTTCTTTCATCAAACTTATTGTCGTTAATTAACTTTGTAATTGTCGAATAGTGCTCAGGCTTTCCATGGTGCTTTAAAACAAGGTAGGCCTTGTCTCCTACGTCCCTTGGCTTGACATCAGTCCAGTGTCTGAGTCCTACTTCACCGTATGGATTGATCAGAATTGTTTTAGAAATGTTTAGAAAACTTTTCAGAACTCGATCCGATAGCTCTACTTCGTGCTGTTTAAAAAAAGAGGTTTGCTTAAATCTGTTATTCAGCTCTTCCTGGGACATCACTTTATTTTCTGATTCTAAAATTTTTATCAGCTCCGCGATAGTCTGTTCCAATTTAGCAAAATCAAAGCCAGCCATATGCCAGGCTTCATAGTATTGGTTGGATTCTTTAAGCGATCTGAATTGATCTCCAATATTTAGTAAAAATTTAATAGCTCTTTCTTCAGCGGCCTCAGCTTTCCCGACGAGCATAGTTTGTAGCAAAAATTCTTCGCTCATAACATTACCGTGCTCCATGATGGTATCGAAAATTAGCTGTAAAGCTTTTTCAAGTACGGCGACATGCTTTTTTTTCAGAAAACCTAAGGAATCTTTTTCAATCTGACGCACTCGTTCTCGCGTAAGATTAAACCTTTTCCCAATCGCTTCCAGCGTTTCTATTTCAGAATTTTCCAAACCAAATCTAAAGCTTAAAATTGCCCGGTCGCGCTCTTTAAGCTGTCCTAAAAGGTCAGTCACCAAAGACTGCGGCTGGAAATCGCTCAAGCTGCTCTGCGTCTGTGAACCCATTATTTGATCTAGAATATTGCTTTTTATCTCAGGCTCAGACATAAGAATTTAAGTATAATTTAGTATAGCATAAATTTACAATTCTGTCAAGGGATGTTATTATAATCATATGGAAGAAGATAAAAGCCACCAACCACACAGAGAAGAAAACGAAGCTGCTGACGCTGAATACAAAAAGACAGCTCGAGTAGCTCGAGAAATGTTACCTGATAATCAAGAAGTATTTGACGAGCTCGAGCGTCGTCGGGAACAGAAAAACAAACAGCCTCGCCTCTTCTCATAAAAAACCGCCTAACTTAGGCGGTTTTTCTTGTGTCCCACTTATGCCAGACCAGAAGAAGTGGGCTGGCTATGAATATAGATGAATAAGTTCCTGCGATAATCCCGATAAGCAAAGCAAGAACAAAATTGTGAATGCTAGCTCCACCAAATAGGAAGAGAGATAGTAAGACGAAAATCACAGTGAGCGAAGTATTGATTGAACGTACTAGAGTTTGATTGATACTGTTGTTTATAATATCAGCAAGTGACTGGCCAGCTCTGGTTCGGAGGTTTTCTCGGATTCGATCAAAGACAACGATGGTGTCATGAACTGAGAAGCCAAGTACAGTCAGCATGGCTGTGACAAACAAACTGTCGACTTCTATCCCCCGGAAATGACCCAAAATAGAGAAAGCGCCGAGTACGATAAACAAATCATGAAGAAGTGCTACCACTGCCGAGATTCCGAATCGCCAAGACGAAACTGGTCTGGAAACTTTACGAAATGCGTAAGCGATATAAAAGATAATTCCCAAAGAAACCAAAATCAACTGAACGATGGCCTGGGAACGCAGCTCCTTGCCGATGATAGGACCAATAGAAGTAAACTGCTGCTCTGCGACTTTACCAAATTTCCCTGACAGTGCCTTCATCAAAGCGTCATGCTGGTCTTTTTCCTGTGGTCCTGTACGAATGATCGCTGAATTGTCGCTAGCTGGCTGGATTTGCGCGTCATTTAGCCCCTGCTTTGAAAGCACGTCTTGAATATCGTTCGTCGCAGGAAGCTTTGCAAATTGGACTTGAGTCAGAGTGCCGCCCTTAAAATCAATTCCCAGATTCATGCCAAATACGACTAGCGAAACGATGCCAGCAAGCAAAAGCAAACCTGAAACCACAAACCAAAATTTGTAATATTTGATAATATTAAGCATCTTTTCTCTCCTCAATCATTTTTGGCACGCCGTATAAACTATGATTAATCAAAAGGTTGTGTCCAACTAATAATCTTAGAAAAGTCCTTGTTACAGTGATAGCGGTAAACATAGAGACCACGATACCTAAGCCAAGCGTGATAGCAAACCCTCGAATGATACTAGAGCCGAAGTAGCCGAGGATCAAAGTCGTAATAATACTTGAAAAGTTCGAATCGCGGACTGAGAGCCAGGCTCTGTTAAATCCATCCTCCACTGCTAGCTGCAAAGTCTTTCCTTTGCGCAGCTCTTCTTTCATACGTTCAAAAATCAAAATATTTGCGTCTACTGCCATACCGATAGACAAAATAAATCCAGCGATGCCTGCGAGTGTCAAAGTAATTCCAAAGATTTTAAAAATTGCTAAACTTAGAAAAGTATAAATACCAAGTGCGATCACAGCTAGCACTCCTGGCAAGCGGTAATAAAGAATCATAAACAGGGCGACAATTGCAAATCCGATCAAACCAGCCTCGACACTCTTTTTCACAGACTGCAAGCCAAGCGTGGCACCGACATTTTCCTGTTGCAAAAGCTTGATCGGCACAGGCAGTGCGCCTGAGTTGAGTCTAGTGACCAGTTCTTTCGCTTGCGTCACTGTAAATTGTCCGGTGATGATGGCTTGGCCATCAGTGATAGGCGTGTTAACTGTCGGCGCAGATAGAATCTGTCCATCTAAGAAAATTGCAATTCGCTTCCCCACATCTCTAGTAGTGATCTCAGCAAACAGCTTAGTGCCTTCTGCATCAAACTGCAACGCAATCTGCGGCAGGCCAGTTCGCTGATCAAATTCCAAAGTCGCGCGTTTAAACTGCTTGCCAGAAAGGCCAGTTGGCTTAAACGCTTGATCTGAGGTAACGTTGATCTGACCATTCTTATCAGGCTTGACGTTACCAAGATCGCTACTCTCTTCTCGAAATTCTAAGAAAGGCGTTTCGCCAATCAATTTAATTGCCTCGTTTATATCTTTCACTCCTGGCAGCTCGACGATGAGTCGATCAGAACCTGAGACTTGCACCAAGGGCTCTGAAACTCCGAAGGCGTTAACGCGGCGCTCGATCGTATCGCGAGCAGAGCTCATGGCATCACTCTGAGCTTCAGGTGGAATATTTGTCAGATCGCCCTGATAAACCAAATGCGTGCCACCCTGCAAATCCAGCCCCAATTTGAGCTTCACCGGCTTATTAAAAGGAATTTTTAGCGGTTCTAGATTAACTTTACTACCTGCTGGAATATCTAAATATACTGCCCCAGCTGTGAGCAGTATGATGAGTAAAAATGTAAGATAAAGCCTTCGTTTCGACATTACTGTGCAAGTATATCACTTTTTGATTTTCACATCAACTGGTCTGGGAGCGTTCTTGGCTGCCTTCTGGACCAGCTCAGAACTCGACTGAATTTTACCGCCGTGGCCGACATTGAAAACCATTTTTATACCAAGCTTGTGACAAAGATCAACTTCTGGCGTGTTCTTCGACGTCCGGTCGCCGCCATTGGCAAAAATATCTGGTTTCAGTCTTTCTAGCGCATCAACCACGCTCATGTCTTCGGGATTTTTCGGATGCCTAGTGATCATGACCTCATCCACCCACCGGATTGCCTCGATGACTTCTTTACGCTCCTGCTCTGGCATGAAATTAAATTTCTTTTTCTTCTGGAGCCAGTGGTCATTGTTTAGAATTACTACAAGCTTGTCGCCCAAAGCTTTGGCTTCTTTAAACATACGAATGTGGCCAGGATGAATAGGATCAAATCCGCCTGACACAGCTACGACAGTTGGTTTTTCTAATTCATGATTCATGATACGTCGCTTATTAATTTCTTAACCAGCATGCGGGGCAGGCCCATGACTGTGTCCATGCCGCCATCGATGTGAGCAATGTACTTTTTTATGGCTGGCATCTGAGCCATGAAGCCACCTGCTGCGTCCATGATCGCACCGTGCAAAACTAGCTCGTGGATGACTGCGTCTGGAATGGGCAAAAAATACACCTTGGCTGACTCAGTTCCAGTCACAGTTTTGCCAGTTGCTGTGTTTGTGACTACTAGGCCGCAAATCACTTCCGCTGGCGCCTGGCTATAGCTTTTCAGAAATTCTCTGGCCTCTGATTCGTCTTTTGGTTTTTCTCTAAGCTGATTTTTGTGGACAACGATAGTATCGCAAGCAACTAAAATTGCCTCGCCAACCTGGTTCTTCAAAACATCTGATTTCGCCTGTGCAATCATGAGCGGCAGCTGTCGCAAATCATCTGACCTGATCGCTTTCTCATCAATCCTCGGAATTTCCACATCAAACTCAAATCCTGCATCTGCCAGAAGCTGTTGTCTTCTTTTTGAACCTGAGCCTAAGATGATTCTCATGCATTTATTGTCTCATGAAGAAGGGCGCGACCGCAAGAGCGGTCGCGCCCAGCGACGAATTATCGTTTGCTCAGGTCAGCCGGCTGTCCGTGATCGTCGAGATCTGCTGACAGCCCCGTGAGGTGACGGAAAGGCCGTAGCCTCGTTTCGCGCAGGCGCTCGTGAATCCCCGGCGGACCTGCAGGCGGATCAGGTTGATTAATCTGACCCACGCGGCTTCGGCTGGTTCTTATTTCTTCGAAGCGTGTATTCACAAACGACAACAAGATCCAACCTATGACCAGCCGCACGACCCCCAGCCCGATCCTTGCCTCAGATAGTGGCACGAGATCGGTCAGCTGAACGAGTACGACGAGGAACATGGGAAGTATTGCTTCAGGCGCCCAGCCGAGAAAAATGAAAGCGCCAGACAAAGCAACGAGCAGTCCACTCTCTATGTCCGCCGCTGAGTGTGCAAGCAGAGAGAACGCAAGCGCGCACACTACCCAAATCGTTCCCACGATCCGCAGTTGAGTACGAACACTGGTCATGAAACCCTCCTGCCAAATTAGGCACAGATGTACCTATTTTAGCAGTTTATCGGTCCCACGCAAATCCGCGACCAAAGTGACCCCATGACGAAGTTTGCGCATAAATCGGCTGATCAAGATGCAAAAATTTTCTGATTCCGTCAGGTGTCAGATCATAGCCCTCGATCATAGTTTCTTTCCCATCCACAAGCGCTATGGCCATGACTGGGGCTGATTTGCCGATCGCGTACGCAAGCTTGACCAAAACTTCTTTTGCATTATTTTTTCTCAAAAAGTCCACTGCAATCTTTCGGGCCATGTACGCACCACTGCGATCAACTTTCGTATAATCTTTACCAGAAAAAGAGCCGCCGCCAACTGCCACATTTGGTCCATAAGCATCGATGACAAGTTTGCGGCCTGTGATTCCTGAGTCAGCGTCAAAGCCGCCAATGTTCCACTCACCTGCTGGGTTAATCAAATACTCTTCTGCCTGGATCTTGGATTTCACGAGTGCAAGCAGCTCAGCTGTCTTAGTATTTTGAAACGAGACCACGACTGTCTTAATTTCTCCCCCTTTTAAGGGGGAGATTGAGAGGGGGTCTTGAACATAAGAGACCTCCCCCTTCCCCTCCTTAAAAGGAGGGGTGGCCACTGTAACCTGAACCTTCCCATCAAACGGGTAGACTTCGTAAATCTGTTTGCAAAGATTGCGCGCGAGCTCATATTCAAGCGGCACAAGAGACTCTGTATCAGCACAAGCGTAGCCAATCATGATTCCCTGATCACCAGCACCGCCTGTGTCCACGCCTTGCGCGATCTGCGAGCTTTGTTTAGTAAAGTGAATCGCTACTTTCGAGTTCGACACAATGTCGTGAATTATTTTTTCCATGTCCACATCAGCATGGCTTGTGATCTCCCCGCTAACTGTGACGTGTCCGTGACCGCCCATGACTTCCACTGCCACGCGTGACTCTTTGTCCTGCGCCAAAAACGCATCCAAAATCGAGTCCGCGACCAAATCGCAAATCTTATCGGGATGCTTTGGCGAAACAAATTCAGCTGTCCTAATTGATGGCATTCGTCTGCTCTCTTCCAGTTTTTAATTTCGTAATCGTGCACTGGCCACTCCAGAGGCCGAGCTTGTTTGTCCGCGCATAATCCTCTGCTGCCTTAAATTCATCTTGCTTAGAAGTATCAGGCGCGTAGCGATATGAAAAAGCATAACCTTGTTTGACTAGCTCCAAATTTACAAAAGTTCCGTCTTCGAGGTAGACATACCCAAGCCAGCGGCCGTACTTGTCCTGCGTGTTTACGTCCTTATAAAATTTGATAATTTTCCCATCCACGAGTTGCTTGTCTTTCTCAGCCGCTTCCTTCGCAAAGCACTGCACTGGCTTTCTCTGATCAAACTCTTCAGGCGTGTCGATGCCGATATAGCGCAACGAGTCGCCGTTTTCTAGGACAATCGTGTCACCATCAATCGCATAATTAACTTTGATCGGCTTGCCGTACTCGATCTTGATACCAGCAATTCTGGCATCTTTCGCCTTCTTCGCTGGATGCGTCTGAAAGTATATCCCAGTGACCAGGACAGCGAGAGCAATAAGTAAATTTGTAATTTTCTTCCAAGACATACGATAATGATAGCCTATTTATTAAAATTGACCAATAAGTTGAAGAACGATAAAATTGGAATATGGATTATTCATCTCCAATAATCAATAAACTTGACCAAAATAACAAGGATGTTAGGCTTCGTTTAAGTATGCTACATAAGAAAACGAAGACAATTAACCAAAAGGTTATTGATATTACAAATATGCTTAAAGATCTCCAAAATAATTACTGTAATTCCTCGAAGATTAAACATTAAATTCAATAAACTTAGATACTCTGTTTGAGCAAAAAAGAAAAGCCGTGAGTCCCCGTTTCCAGGAACCCGCGGCATATTTGCGGCTTTTAGCGACTACAGCGACTGATGGAAGGCTTCGGCAGCCTTCGCCAGTTCCAGGTCTTCTTCCGCCGAAGCGCCAGAGTAGGCATAGATGACCTGCTCGTCGTCGGACAGGTGACCTCCCTTGTACGGCACCTCACCGAAGATCTGGCGTTCGTCGCCGCTGTCTACTCCGTGAGCGACAACCCCCGCGGTCTTGCTAAACGCCACAGCGAGAAAGTTGATGTCGCGCTTCCCCTCAACAGCGATCCGCAAACACGTAGACCGGTTGATGTTCGAGAAGTACGCGACCGGTTCCGGTTGACCCAGGTCTGTGACGACGAGCACTCCGCTGAGCGATCTCTGACGAGCCAGGTTAGCGACATGGTCGGCGATCGCCCTGAACACTTGCGCATCTAGTCTTTTCCTCATCAATCCTCCTTATCAGAACGATCAAAGTCCTAACACTGAATATCCGATGGTTGATAGCAAATCCTAACACTTTTTCGCATCCACGTCAATATTAAAAACAGGCTCATTGCCTGTTTTTAATCAAGTGGTTTAAGCTACTTTTTGTGCCATTAACTTTTGATGCTCAGGAGTATTTAGCAACCCGCACTTCTGTTATTTATTCGGGACTCTGGCACACAGAACCCACCAATTCAAGACTCCGTTCAACGACCAGTATTACACTTTTATCTACAAATTATATCAAAATAAAAGAACTGGGTGGATGTTACCTCCGAGGTAAACATATGTCAACTTGGCAGAAGACAAAGTTTATTGTGTAATATCTTCACCTAGGACCCATGAATTTATCTCCGTCGTAATGGATCATGTGATCGGGAAAATCAGCGACCCAGACTTCCGTTTCCCAGGCTATATTCTTGAGGTGCTTTCTAAATTCCAAAAAATTAGGGAAAGCGGTTACATAAACCTTACCGGCTTTAGTATTTTTAAGCATGGCTTGGAGCTCCACAATTCGCTTCGGCGTCATTGGTCCATGTGATGTTACGACTTCTACCAAAAATAGCCAATTTTTCTTTGCCACAAATAATACCACATCAGGAAGTTTATCATGTTGTGTTATTGGAATACCTAATCGTGATAATTCTTTCTTTTGGTAATATAGGTCTTTTTCTGCGGTATCTCCTAAATAAAGTAATTTAGCTCCTGGTGCAAACCTTGGAGCGAAGTCTTTCACGACCGCTGCCTGTATTTCATTGTGCTTACCGGGAGATAACACGAGCTTAGTGCCATCTTCTAAGGTTATTGGAACCATATTAAGCGAACGTTTTTTGTTATAGGTTTCCGCCAAAGCCCCATGTCGTTTAATAAAAGATCGTACGGCTGATTCCCAATGTGGAGTGCCAAAAGTCCTCAGAGTAGCAACTGCTAGTTTTGTTAATCCATAATGAGCTCTTGGACTATTTGTTGGAAGATTAGGATCGTCAGGGTTGTAGTTAATAATTCCCGCCTGGACGAATTGATGCAGTACTTGTCTTCGAAAAGTTTCCCGAGTGTTTGGAGCGTATCGTTTACCGTAATATCTTGCTGTAAAATCCATTACACCCTTGGATACAGTTGTGCTTTCATTTTTAGTATTGGACCATGAATCTTTTTTAGTTAGACCACAAAGTGCCAACAAAGTTAGTGCCGACATTTCGTTTTGCTGAGCTTGTGGTAAACCGAGTTCCTTAAGAATTTGTTTTGCTTCTTTGATGGTAGCCATATTAATTTTTTATTAAAATTTTATTTATTAATAAATCTAAATTTTCCGAGTTAATTGTTGGCTGAACCATTACCTGTCGACCGATAAATTTAATAGTTTCTAGATCGGGCAAGGGTATTCGTCGAAGTTCTGAAGCATTAACTTGTGTGTTACCGTTGAATGTGCGGAAATAATTATCTAAGATTTCGGAATTCAGCAAAGCAGCTAATCCATAAATTTCCTCTGGTAACAGTTCACCGTAAGATTTATATATATAATTAAGATGATTCTCAAGACCTAAATGGTGTGTTGAAATTTGTGCACTATATGGTGCGGCCACTAATCTTCTTGGTTCTTCCTTAGCACTGAATCGTCTTAATAAAACATAGTTTTTGTTTGGCAATAGCAACGACTCGGCGTCAGGAGAAATTTTAAAAAATTGCGGTTTATTTGATTTCTGCATCGGCCACCTAATATTCATTGGAACAATGTTGTGAATAAGAAATAAGGGGGCGAAATTATTAGACAAATTGCCATTTTCAATGAGTGAATTTTTTGCCCGAAAAGAAACAATAGGCCCAGTAGACACTTCTAGCCCAAGTGAATGCAAATTGAATTTCCATGAACGAACCAACGACATATTATCTCTATCCCTATGCCTTATTGGTATATGCAAAATTTTATCTTTACTATCCATGTCTATAAGTTCTGAGATAGGTGTAGATATTTTCTCTGGCCTTTCTAAATCAGCCAGTCCATTACTAAATGATATTTGCACTTGATAATTTTGCTGGGATAGTTTCTCTACTCGCTTGCCTTTTAAAATCACATTTTCCTGTAGAACTTTATCTCGATTAAAAGCGTCTTTCCTGGATTCAAACAAATGAATATTTGTAGGTTGTAACCAGTTGAAAAATTTTTCTCTAAACAGACGGAAATATGGCCCAGCAGTATAACTCCGAGGGGTAATAAATACCACTTGTCCATTAATCTTCGTCATTTTAACAGCTACTGCCATGAACAAGGCATATATATTTGGCTGACCATGCACCACCGTTTCTGCAACTTTAGATCTAGGATCAGATTTAGAGATTTTAAAATATGGTGGATTTGAAATAATTAAATCGTAAAATTCCTTAGTGCTAGATTGAAAAGGCAACTCTCCTCCACCACTAAGCATATTGGAATTTTTTATAATAAAATCATCAGCAACTATTTTGTAGCTAAAATTGATTTTATTTTTTTTTAACCTGGATTTCAAATACAATAAGCTTTTTTCAAGAAGTGGAATTATTTTTTCATCTAGCTCATAAGCCACAAGGCTAACTTTCTTTGGTCTATTTTTTAACTCAATAAGCCGCTCGCAAATTGCAATTGATAGTGTTCCAGTTCCAGCACCCGGTTCTAAAATACTTACTTCCGAATCCAAGCCTGTTAGATCAAAAAGATTCGCCATGAAATGAGCAACCACAGGTGGTGTCAGATACTGACCATAACTTTTTATATGATCCTTTTTTTGGCTTTCGATATAAACACGGCCCAACTTATCCGCATACTCAGTAGGTTTATCGTTTTGTGTTGCAGTAATTAGTATTCTTTTCAATAAAGTTTCTATCATAACTCTATTATATCTAAATAATAGTCTGAAAGCTACTATTTTTGAGGTCTCATTTTTTTGTATAGTACTTATCAAATGCTCTTAAAATTTTGGGGTGATAATAATCTTTTTTGCTGCTTTTTGGATTTCTCGGATCTAAATAACGGACGATGTGAAATTTAGGGTCTTTCTTCAATTCATTTTTAATTCGGTGATATTTTGGATTTAACTTAAAATCAGAATATCGTTCAAGTAATTTTTTGCTCAATGAATCGTAATCGATTGAAAATTCTTTTAATAACATGTCATCACTTATTCTAACTTCCATGGCATTAGAATCGTTAGTCAATCTGAAATTAGATCCTGAAAGTTTAGCTTGTCTAACTTGCCCTACTAACTTGAGTACGGGTTTACCTTTTCGTTTAAAATCGCCTTCCTTAATAAATCTTAATTTAGGCACTAACTTTTGATCGATAATTAAATTTCCCTTACTACCCTTAATTTCGCCTGTCAAAATATTCAAAACACCGGAGTTTTCTGGTCCAATCTTTGAAATATTGGACAATATATCTATCCACCGCTGTCTTTCATTTTCAATTAATAACTGGAATAGCCCGACCAATTCTGGATATTTTATTTTATCCGTTCTTGCGTTATATCTATAATAAATTTCTGACTCCTTGATAACTCCGTCATTTTTTATAGCAATAATTGGTTTGGACTCACTTGCATAAATTTTAAGTAATCCCAGAATCTTGTCTTTGTGTTTAACAATATACTTATCGAAGCGAATCTCGGGAGAAAAGGTGCTATGAAAATACCCCGAGATATTTGACTCATCCTTCGTTTCAAAGTTATTATTTTTTATTCCGACTATTTCAACTGGAGAGTTTTTAATCCCATAAACCAGAAAACCGCCCGCCCTATTGGCAAAGGCGGCGGCGGTTCTTCCGTACTCATCTTTCGAGCCCCAATTAAATGACTCTTTAAATTCGAGCCAAGAATTTTCCCTTAGAGAATTTTTTCTGCTTAATAAGCTTTTCAACTTCTCATCATTAAGTTCAGGCATGGGATTGTCCTTGCATCTTGACAAGATTATTTTTGTGTTCTTCTGTCTGCAACAATCCGCAACGTTTCCACTTTTTACCTGATCCACACGGGCACGGATCATTTCTGCCGATATTAGAGGTTTGAGGTGTGAGGTTAGAGGTTCGAGTAGGCTGCGGGGCCACGTCAACATGAAAAATCGTGTACACAATTTGCTTATTTACTTCTTCAAGCAATCGCTGAAACAGCTGATAGCCTTCGTTTTTAAATTCATTCAGCGGATCGCGTTGACCATAGCCACGCAGACGCACAGAGTCGCGCAAGTGTTCCATTGTGTCCAAGTGCTCTTGCCACAGAGTATCGATAGATCGCAGGTAAACCAGTTTTTCCATTTGATTCAACATTTCGCGTCCGACTTTCTGTTCTTTCGCTTTATAAGCTGATTCGGCAAGCTGGACAAAATGATTTATGAGAGCAACATGATCTCTACTCTCCAGCTGATGCTCATGATCAAGTGGAAAAATCGCTCCTACCTCATGTAGTAATTTGTGAGAATCAAAATCTTCCTGTTCTAGTTGAAAGTTGACTATGTTAGCAATTTCTTTTTCAATCATCTCCAGGATCTGACCGCTCAAGTCATCGTTTCCATTTAGAAGTTGCTTGCGTTTTTCGTAAACAATCGTTCGCTGCTTGTTCATGACATCATCGTATTCAAGCACGTGTTTGCGCATGTCAAAGTTTAGTCCTTCGATCTTCTGCTGAGCTGAAGCGATAGACTTAGAAATCAGTCCATGCTCGATCGGCTGATCATCTGGGATGCCCAGTGTCTCCATCATTTTCTGCACGCGTTCGCCACCGAAAAGTCTCATTAAATCGTCTTCGAGAGATAAGAAAAATTGCGAAGAACCCGGATCGCCCTGACGACCAGAACGTCCTCGGAGCTGGTTGTCTATACGTCGAGATTCATGGCGTTCAGTTCCGAGTACTGCCAAGCCGCCAAGCTCTTTCACGCCTTCGCCGAGAATAATGTCCACGCCTCTACCAGCAATGTTTGTGGCCAATGTGACCTTACCTGGTTGCCCTGCCTGCGCGATTATATGCGCTTCACGCTCGTTATTTTTCGCATTCAAAGTCTCATGCGGCACGCCTGACTGCTTCAGCATCTGTGACAAATATTCGTTTTTCTCGATGGAAATAGTTCCGACAAGAATAGGCCTGCCTGCAGCATGAATTTCTTTGATCGTGCGGATCAGCGCGACAAATTTTCCTTCCGTATTTTTGTACACCTGATCAGCCATGTCTTTTCTGACCATGGGCTTGTTTGTCGGAATTTGTACGACTTCAAGTTTGTAAATTTTGTGAAATTCTTCTGCCTCAGTCTCAGCAGTACCAGTCATACCTGCGAGCTTGTGATACAATCTAAAAAGATTTTGAAAAGTAATCGTCGCGAGAGTTTTGCTTTCTTGCTGCACCTTCACGCCTTCCTTGGCTTCGATGGCTTGATGCAGACCTTCAGAATACCTGCGGCCGTACATCATGCGGCCGGTAAATTCATCGACAATGATAATCTCGCCGGCTTTGACAACATAATTTACATCTTTTTTAAATAAAGTTTTGGCGCGCAGTGCCGCATCTGCCTGGTGACGAAGTTTCGGATCCGAATAAATCGCTTGGCCGTATTTTTTCTCAAGTTTTTCATTTCCAGAATCCGAGTACGCTGTCTGCTTGTGCTTCTCGTCCAAAATATAATCTTCTTCTTTCAGGCTGCTGGCAAATTTTGCAAATTCATAATACGTATCTGTCGGATCAGTGTCAGGCGCAGAGATAATCAACGGTGTACGAGCTTCATCGATCAATATCGAGTCAACTTCGTCGACAATGGCAAAAAACAAATCTCGCTGAACCATTTGAGATCTTTCCCAAACCATGTTGTCCCGAAGATAGTCAAAGCCGTATTCATTGTTGGTCCCATACGTAATATCCGCAGCATAAGCGTGTCTGCGAGGAATCGGCCGCATGTGTTTGACATCCAAAACCAAACCTTGAACTTGCGACTCGATATTTTTTATTTCTTCTTCTTCTGGCTGAAAGGTTGGATCATACAGAAAGGCCTGCTCATGCTGAATCGAGGCAACTGAGAGACCAATGTAACTATAAATCTGGCCCATCCACGATGCCTGCCAGCGCGCCAAATAATCGTTTACAGTAATCAAATGCGCTCCCCTGCCAGCAAGGGCGTTTAGATACAGCGGCAGTGTGGCAACTAAAGTTTTTCCTTCTCCTGTGCGCATTTCAGCGATGGATCCTGAGTGTAGAACCATGCCTCCGAGCAACTGCACATCATAATGCCTCTGGCCTATGGTTCTTTTGGCTGCTTCTCGTACCGCGGCAAATGCTTGCGGCAAAATTTCGTCCAAGTACTTTTTCGTCTCATCTAAATCCAAAGCCGCCAAGTCAGACTTCCACTTGGCTGTCAGAGCTTTCAGTTCATCTTGGGATTTGGCTTCGAATTCTTTTTCAAGCTGGTTGATCTGTTCGACTCGTTTGCCAAGCTTCCCAACCACTGCCTCGTTCGAGGATGAAAATAAATTAGATAAAAATGACATGTATCTGGCTACGAAATTACGAATAAATACGAACTTACGAAATATTCAAAATTCTTTTAAACTTCAAGCCTTCCCTAGTAAAATTTGCAAGAATTCCTAGCTTCAACTTATTTGCTTTAAGATATGCTACAACCTGCTCTATATTTTTCTTAGAAAAAGGCTTGTCTTTCTTTAATTCTAAGGCTATTTTATCTTCGACTAAAAAATCTAAATAATATTTGCCAATATCTTCTCCCTTATAAGTTAAGGGCACAAAGACCTGTTCCTGATATTTCAGGCCCCGCTTTCTGAATTCAAGTGCTACTGACTTCTGATAGTACTTTTCCTGATAACCACTACCTAGTTCTTTAAAGACTTCTATCAAAGCTCCGACTATTGAATAGCTAAGCTCAGGATATATCAAGTCTTTTCTTCGCAGTTCGGTTTTCATTTTCGTATTTTCGTACTACTTTCGTATCTTCGTAGCCGTCCCATTATACAAAATTTGGCCAAAAAAATCAACGGCGAGAGCTGTGATTGGTTATCACAAACTCCCGCCGTATCTCAGCGCCGCATTCGGCCGCGCCTGGTCATCGCGATCGTCAGCTCCTCTCTGCACCGCTCGGCTGCAGGCCGAGCGAGAGATATAGATCCACGAAGTCGTGCGTGGTGACTCGATCGCGCCGAGAAAGTACGCCGAGTCTCGTCTTCGCGTCGTCGAACCTCTCCCCTTTGTGCGCGTCAGCAAGAATTTCCGCGACCGAGATTTGATAGCTCTCGTTGAAGCGGCACACCAGTTCTGCTGCCTCCTGTTTGCGCGCCTCCGCGATTTCGCCGACAATCTTCTGCACGCGTGCCTCAGTCGGGGTCATGGCTCCTCCGTTTCCTGTTCATATTAAAATAAGCCTTTTTCAGGCTTATGTCAACAAGGCTCAATTCTACACAGGCTGCTGCTGGGTCATGCAGTGAATCGCTCCACCGCCGTAAATAATATCTCGACAATCAATGGCTGCAACCTTCCTGTCAGGAAAGCAGCTCTGAATAATTGCTAGCGCTTCCTTGTCATGCGGATCAGCGTAAGTGGGTACTATCACGACTTTGTTGGCAATATAAAAATTCGCATACGACACAGGCGCTTTGCTACCATCTTCGTATTTCATATGCGGCGTGGGCAATTTGATAACCTCGAAATGCTCGGATAAGACATCGAAATTATTTTTCAAAATTACAAAGTTCTTATCTTGAGGATCATCTTCATAGCATGTGAGCACCTTGTGCGCGCCCACAAATCTGGTAATATCGTCCACGTGCCCGTCTGTGTGATCATTGGTCAGGCCTTGCTTCAGCCAGACAATTCTCTCAATGCCCAAGTAATCTTTCAGATTCTGTTCAATCTGCTCTTTTAAAATCTTCGGATTGCGATTGGGATTGAGCAAACACTGCTCTGTGGTTATCAAGGCTCCTTGCCCATCAACTTCTATGGAGCCCCCCTCCAAAACCATGTTTAGGTCAAATCTTTGTCCTCCTGGATCAATTCGCTTGAAAACTTCGTTGTCTTTCAGCAATACTCCATAATACGGATCTTCTGCTTTACCATAGCCGTTGTACTCAGCCTTCACCCAGGCCAGAGATTTATTTTTATCGAGTAAAAACATTGGTCCAAAATCTCTAGTCCAGACATCAGCGTAATCCGTGACGTGAAAATTGACTTCAGGCGGCAATATTTTTTTTAATTTATCTTTGGTTTTATCGTCTAAAACTAAAAGTTGAACCTTTTCGCTTCCTTCCAGCGCTTTGATCATTTCACAGAATCTTTGTTCAGCCATGCCAACCCTGTTTGGAAATGTTGTCTCATCATAAGGCCAGGAAAGCCAAACAGCGGAATGAGTTTCCCATTCCGCTGGCATCCGAAAGCCTAATTGTTTAGGGGTGGAGGACATAAGTATCCGGCCTTCTGTTTCTGAAAAATCCCCAGTCATCTCGAATTTTATTATTCTGCGCCAAATCCGCTTCAGCAATCAAAATTTCTTCTTTCGTACTACTGGCTCGCTTTAAAACTTTACCAAAACTGTTTGCGACAAATGATTGTCCCCAAAAATTTAGCTGATCTTCTCGCCCGACTCGATTTACCGCGACCACGTAAACTGAATTGGCTATAGCATGGCCGCGCATCACAGTTTCCCAGGCATCATGCCAGTCCCCTTCGAAATCTTTATTTCCAATGATGTTTCCGATAGCTGTAGGGTAAAAAATTATGTCAGCCCCAGTCATAGTCACCATCCGAGCCGCTTCAGGAAACCACTGGTCATAGCAGATGAGCACTGCTATCCTGCCGAACTTCGTCTTGTAAACCTTGTAGCCGCTGCTGCCTTGTTTAAAGTAATTTTTTTCGTAAAACAGCGGATCTTGCGGTATATGAATTTTGTGATAAACGGGCAACAGTTTCCCTGTGTGGTCTATCACTGCTGCGGAATTATAGTACCCGTCTTTTCTTTTTTCAAAAATTGGGACAATGATCACTATTCCGTACTTCTTTCCCAATGCAGAAAAGGCCCGAGTTGACTCTCCGGGAATTGTCTCTGCAAATTTACGCGCTTCAAATTTTCGGTACTGAGGAAAATAAATACTGCGGTAAAGCTCTTGCAGACAAACTATCTTTGCTCCACGCTTAACTGCTTGTTCTACTAAACTAAGTGCTTTGGTAAGATTCGTTGAAAAATTTGAAGAAACTTTGGTTTGAATTGCAGCAACTTTTACTTTCATTATTGATTTAGAACGTAAGCGAAAATCAGTGGAGCTACTATAGTTGCATCAGACTCGATGACAAATCTCGGGGTCGTGACATCCAGCTTGCCCCAAGTTATCTTTTCATTTGGAACAGCGCCACTGTACGATCCGTAAGAAGTTGTAGAATCAGAAATCTGGCAGAAGTAGCCCCAGAGTTTGCAATCCATTTTCAAGTCCTGCTGGATCAGAGGCACGACACAGATCGGGAAATCTCCTGCGATACCGCCGCCGATCTGGAAAAATCCGACTGAACCGTTTTTCGTGTTTTCCAAATACCAATCAATCAGAAATGACATGGTTTCGAGCCCAGACTTCACAGTCGCGATATTTTTTATATCTTCGTTGTAATAATTTTTACCGCGACCCTTGGTCAACGCCACGAAAATATTTCCCAAAGTCGAATCTTCCCAGCCTGGCACGAAAATTGGCAAATTTTTCTCAGCCGCAGCCAGCATCCAGGAGTCTTTCGGATCAATCTGGTATTCATCCTTGAGCATACCCTCGCGAATCATCTGATACATAAACTCGTATGGAAAATATCGCTCGCGCTTGTCATCAGCACGCTTCCAAAGCTGAATAATGTGTCGCTCGATTTTACGCATAGCTTCTTCTTCTGGGATACAGGTATCAGTGACGCGATTAAATCCTTCCTTCAGCAGCGCGACTTCGTCATCTGGGGAAAGCTGACGATAATGCGGAACTCGTTTATATTCTTTATTCGCCACAAGATTGAAAATATCTTCCTCAAGATTGGCTCCAGTACAAGTGATAGCATGGACTTTTCCCTGACGAATCATCTCTGCAAACGACAAACCTAACTCTGCAGTACTCATAGCTCCTGCCAGAGTCACCATCATTTTGTTGCCGGCTTTCAGATGCGCATCATAGGCTTCTGCAGCGTCAATGACGACTGCAGCGTTGAAGTGTCGATAATGATGCTTGATAAAATCTTTTATTGCTCCCATATGGATTATAGTTAAGGTTTGTTAATATTGTATACCCATTTCTTTTCCTAAGCGAGCCTATTACCAACCAAATTGTTTGCCGACGTCTTCTGAAGTTTCGCGTCTACGGGCCATTTTGATTTCTCCATTTTGGGCAATCAGCTTGGCCGGAGAAGACAACAAACAATGATGAGAAGCCAATGCGTCCTGATACGCTCCTGTATCATAAAAAGCGACATACAACTCTTCGTTGTCTTCGAGCCTCGGCAACATAATGTATTCGCCACCTGCTGTATATTTGTCATCTGAATCACAGGAAGAGCCGGCAAACCACACTGGTTGAAGTTTTCCTGTATTCATGTGATTAACTGGGGTCACGTGCCACTTCTGATGTATCGCCCAAGTATCTAGCAAATCATTCATAAAACTGCCGTCCACTACATACCATTTTTTACGACTTTTTTCATGCACTGATTTCTCGGCTAAAACTTTATAGATTGTGACTTGAGCTGGTGCAGCCACGAAGCTTCCCCACTCAACAATCAAATTTGGATGCTTAATGCCTAACTTGTCACATTCTTTCTTGGCAGCTCTGATAATTTGGTTGATCAAACTTTTGCCTGAATAAAAAGTTTTTTTCTTCTCGAAGGGAATTCCTGCCCCGCCACCAATATCTAAAGTGTCCAAACCTGGATTCTTTTCCTTCATCTCAGCAAACAACGGCAACGCTCTTTTTAGTGGTTTGACAAACCCTTCGATGGTCTCTATTTGTTTGGAAATATGATAGTGTAAAATGGAAAGATTGCGAACCTTCCCGATTTTTTTCAATTCTTCTTCACTAAATCCAAATCGGTTAAATTTTTTGTCCCAATGCGCTTGAATTTTTATATCTAAATTAACTCGAATGCCGACTTCTCCTTTAAATTTCTTCAATCGTTCAAGCTCATTGTAATCCTCGATAATCGGAATCACAATCAAACCCTTTTCCTTTAACTCTTCAATCAAACTAATATATCTTTCAGTTTTCGGACCGTTACAAATCACCCTGATTTTACGATGAAATTTATCCTGTTCAATCATCCTTTTAACCAAATAAAGTTCATTTGCAGAGGCGACATCTAAATTTGCACCTTCTGCCACTGCTGGTAGTACAAACTGCTTAGTCTGATTGGCCTTCATCGCGTAATGATAGAAAAAACGGCCTTTGTAGCCTAGAATTTTAATGTAGGCGTTAAAGGTTTCAATCAAATCGCGAACTCGATTTTCGATAATTGTCGGAAAAACGATTTCAACAGGACTACCATATTTTTTTACGATGTCGTAAATATTATACTGGTAGTTGCCTTCGCGAAAAATTAATTCGCCATCTGTTCCGATGTCAAAATTCTGCGTATTAACTTCTTCCAAACCCAGTCGCCAGAATTTTTTGAAACCGTTTTTCTTCTTCTTGGTTCTCTTCTTGGTCAATTCAGTTCAAAAATGATATGCAAACTAATTGTAAAGCATCTAGAAATCCTGTCAAGGCCTTTTTCTGAAAAAACGCAATCCTGAACTCGTTTCAGGATCTTAATCTAGATGCTAGATGCTGAAATAAATTCAGCATTGCGAATTATACTTTGCGTTTGGCACTTCGAGCTCCACGACGAGCAAGCGTCTGTCTTTTGTCCTTAAATTTTCCGATTTGCTCTTTCAGTTTCGGAATTAACAAATCAATCGCAGCATATGCATCCTCAGCATCTGCTTCGGCATGCATGATTTTTTTGCCGGCGATCAAGTTTATATCCGAATGAAAAACTAAACCCGTATGATGATGTTTATCCCGGGCAATCTCTACGTGCGCTTCCTGCGCGACCATATACTTTTCCAAATGCCCAATCTTCTCTTCTACGTACTGCTTGAGAGATGGCGTTAACTCCAGATGAGTTGCTTTGATGTTGATATTTAGCATGTAGTTATTGTACTAATTTTCTTGCGACGTTGTCTATATCTCCTGCGCCCATGAATAGTAAAACACCGAAATCCTTCGCTTTCTCTCGGACCAATTCTTCAGTTTCATCGAGATCTTGAGCAAAAGTAGCGCTGACTCCTTTGGATTTCAATGCGTCAACCAACATCTGGGAACTAATCGTCTCGCCATGCTCACGGCCTGCCACATCAAAAATTTCTGGGACGATCACTTCGTCTACTGTCACCAATGATTCCACAAATTGATCGAATAACTCTTTAGTTCTATTTCTGTGGTGCGGCTGGAAAATGACTAGAACTTTTTTTCCTGGATAGAATTGTCTGGCCGCTTCGATCGTCTGGCTGACCCCGTCCGGATGATGGCCGTAATCTGAAACAACAATCTTTCCTTCAAACTTTCCTACAACTTCAAATCTTCGCCAAATGCCAGCGTATTCTTTCAAAACTTTTGCAATCACTTCGGTACTCACACCAAGCTTAATCGCGGCAAGTGCAGCGCCCAAAGCATTTGAAACATTAAACAATCCTGGCACATGAAGTTCGAACTTGCCGATCTTT
The DNA here is from genome assembly GCA_964405805.1 of uncultured Candidatus Saccharibacteria bacterium. Classification (GTDB taxonomy): domain Bacteria; phylum Patescibacteriota; class Doudnabacteria; order UBA920; family O2-02-FULL-48-8; genus CAYOPE01. Next base: position 21,288 of record CAYOPE010000006.1, read on the forward strand.
TCATCATGAAGATGTAAATCAAACTTCTGATTCTCGACGTTGAGAGCTTGTAAATCAGCATAGTGATGAATGCCAAACGTAAATTTGTGACACGTGGCGTGCTTACAGACATCCACAGTGTTGTGATCGTCCGCATTGTAAATCAAAATCCCATCTGAGGGAAGTGATTTCACATATTCCAGAAAAGCTGACTTGATATCCTCCAAATTTTTATAAGTGTCAAGATGGTCAAGAGCAATGTTCGTCAAAACAATCATCTTCGGCTGATTCAAAAGCATTTTGCGGTCATATTCGTCGGATTCAGCGACGACGTACTGCGAGCTGCCAAACCGCGCATTGGCTTTGAATTTTTCAGTTTCGTTTTTGGCCGACAAAAGGGAACCGACCAAAACAGAAGGATCCAAGCCTGCTTGGTCCAGCATCAGTCCAAGCAAGGCCGTGGTAGTTGACTTGCCATTCGTTCCAGTCACTCCGATTCCATATTTATCTTGCATTAGCTGGCCAATTGCTTCGCCTTGGCTTAGCTTTGGAATTTTAATTTTATCCAAATCTTCTTTTGGAACTGCTGCTGTATAAACTACCAGATCCCAGTCCCCAACCACGTCGTTATTACCAGAATCCTTAATGTCATTACTACCCACCTTCTTGCCCATAGATAAAAATATTCTGGCGAGTCCGGACACGCCGATCCCGCCGATGCCTAAGCAGAAAATACTTTTAGCTTCTTTGATATTCATGCTGAACTTCGTATTGTTCAATTAATTTTTCAAGTTTAGGTAGAATCGCCAAAGTAGCTTTCCGCCCTTGCTGGTAGATGTGGTCAGCTTGGCTTAGTTCTAATTTTGCCGTCCCTTTAACTGGAGGTTCGATCATAATATCGCAAGCCTGATTTTCTTCCTGCCACTCTTCTTCTACGTTATAGGAACGGTCGACAGCCCAGGAGAAAATTCGAACAGCATTTGGTATCTTTGATTTTTTTTGACCCAAATCAGTGCGCTCTAGTACCAAAGAGGTTAGGGGCTTGATGATTTCCTGGTGAATAAAATGTATACCTAGCATTCGGCGGAAACCTCGGATAATTCGGAATAACGGCATCTTCTTCTGGTAAAAAAATTTAGCCTTAGCCACATCTACTCCGATAACTATGTCCGCACCTAATTGCTTAACTGGAATGGTCGGGACGATATTTACCAATCCTCCTTCAAGCAAAATCCGGTCATTAATAACTTCTGGCGCGAACAAGCCAGGAACTGCGAAGCTTGCCTTTAAAGCTTTCAGAACATCACCTCGAGTAATAGTGACCAGATGGCCGCTCTGCACATCAGCAGCTGTAATACCTATTTTATACTTCATGCTATCAAAACTTTTACCATTGATAACCTCTAGAATCTCGGGCTCTGCTTTGTTAAGATTAAACAACCCGCCACGAGCCCCTCTCCATGTCAGTAAACTCCAAAGACGGCGCATGGTCATGGTTTGAAACTGCTCATACATATAATCCCGCGATCCTGCCCCGTAGGCCACCGCAACCAAAGCTCCTGACGAACATCCTACGATAATTTCTGGAACAATATTGTGCTCTAACAAGACATCGATGACACCAAAGTGCGCCGCGGCGCGCCCAGCACCTCCTGAAAGAGCAATCCCGATCTTCGGTCGATTATGATTCATGCGTTTTGATAATTACCTTCGCGATTTTTTCTGCAGCATCATGAGGCATTAGGTTTTTCATGTTGCTCGCCAAAGCTTCCACTCTTTTTTGATTAAATTTCAAACTATTGATGACGCGCGTCAAATTTTCGGCGCTCGCCTCTTCTCTATACAATACAACTGCTGCATGATTTTCTTCCAAAATTTTCGCGTTTTCTTCCTGATGAGTAGCAGACATGGGGATAATAATAGCAACTTTCGCAAGCGCTGACAATTCTGCAATAGTCGAAAGTCCAGCGCGAGCCACGACCAAATGCGCGGCTTTCAAAATTGCTGCGTAAGGCTCAAACTGCATCAATTCATACGCGTGATAATTTTTGTCCTTGAAATCAATTTGCTTGCCTGCTCCAGTCTGGTGCACTACCTGATGAGCGCGGGCCAAATCTGGTAAAGCTTTCTGTAGCAACTGGTTGATTTGCTCAGCTCCGGTGGCTCCTCCCAAGACCAACAAAACTGGCAGCTCGTCGTGGAGCCCGAAAAACTTTTTTGCGTCAACTTTAGGATCAAATAAATCTGGTCTGACAGGATTACCTACCCATTCCGCTGCTGGCTTAAGTTTTTTGGTCAGTAACCCTGAGCCAGAATAAAAATCTTTGCTAGTTTTTTCAAATGCGGTCGTGATTTGATTTGCAAATGGTACGACCAACTTGTTTGCCAGCCCAATTCTAGCGTCCTGCTGATGAATGACAATTTTTGCGCCCAAAAAATGAGCAGCCCACATCACAGGGACTTCTACAAATGAACCAGCGCCAAACACGACATCAGGCTCAAATTTCCTGACCACATTCCATGCCTGGACCAGGCTTACTAAAAAAACAATTGGCGCAAATAAATTTTTGAAACTAAAAAATCTACGCAGTCTCGTGGCTGAAATTGTCACAAATGGAATACCTGTGGGCTCAACCATCTCTCGCTCAGGCCCATTTCTGGTCCCGACAAATAGAAATTCCGTTTTGGGTTTAAGTTTTTTTATCTCAAGCGCGACAGCAAGCACTGGGCTCACAGGCCCTCCTGATCCACCGCCGACGAGTAAAATCTTCATGCATTATCCTTCGCAATCCTGACAAAGCTTGTGCTGATGAAAATCAGCATCAGGATCTAGACCCTGAAACAAGTTCAGGGTTGCGCTAATTCCTTATAAATTTCGACTGTCTTCAATCCAGCGTCTTTCCAGCTGAAATGTTTAGACCTACTCAAAGCCAAATTCGCCAGCTCTTCCAATCTTTTTTCATTCGTTAGTAAATTATACAAAACATCGATCATATTATCTAGGTTACTGGGATCAAAGTATTCAGCTCCCTGGCCCATGACTTCGCGCAGCGTCGGGATGTCTGAGCAGGCAACTGGCGTGCCGCAAGCAGCAGCCTCAAGTGGTGGCAGACCAAATCCTTCGATCAATGATGGCAAGACAAACAATTTTGCGGCATTGTATAACCATTTGAGTTCTTCGTCTGTTACTCTTCCTAATGCTTTGACGCGGTCGTGATACGTGATACGTGATACGTGATCCGGAATTTCTGGATAATTAGAATCTTTCTCTCCTACTATTACAAATTCCAAGTCCAAACCTTTCTCAATCAACCTGTCGAAAACCTTGGCAAGCATGGGCAAATTTTTATACCGCCGCCAAACTCCCACATACAATATATATTGCTTGGTTATGCCGAATCTATTGGATACTTTTGCAAACGCATCCTCTTTATCCATCATACTATAAATCTGGTTAAAGCCTTCATAAACTACTTCGATCTGCTTTTCATTCACAGGAAAGTGCTCCAAGATCGACTGCTTTGTTGCGCCGGATACTGCAATAATTTTATCAGCATTCATTATTGCGTTTCGAAAAACCAATCGGTAAGCGATGCGATGAAAAATATGCGACATCTTCCTACCGGGAAATAAGGTGTGCGTCAGATCATGAATCGTGACTACGAACTTCCCTTTGTACAAAATCGGCACGTTAAAATGAGGAAAATGAACAACGTCAAGGTTTTCTTTTTTTAGAATCTGAGGAAATTTCGTTTGCTCAGCCCATGAATAGTGCGGAATGTCAGCGATCACAATTTTCTGATTGTACTTTTCGTAAGCCTTTGCATCTTCTCTGTTTCGGAAAAATAAAACAAACTCATCGTTAAGATTCAAACTTAAAATCTGGTGCGATATTTCGGTGATATATCGCCCAATCCCTGACCCTCCGCTAACCATCCTCAAATCAAGTCCGATTCGCATATTTTTCTTCTACAAACTCTTTAATCTTTTTCTGGAAAACTTTTTTATCGAATTGCAAAGCATTTTCTCGCAGCACTTTCCGATCATACTTTTCAACTTTAAAACTTTTTAACTTTTCAACTAGCGACTCTGGTGTTTGGCTCTCGAAAAATTCACCAGTTATTCCCTCTTTTACTACTTCAAGTGCTCCGCCTTTTCTGTAAGCGATCACTGGCGTACCACAAGCAAGGGATTCCAAAAATACAATTCCTGCGTCTTCCTCCGCTGCAAACACAAAAGCTTTGGCCTCTGAATAATATTTCGGCAAATCTCGATCTGCGACGCGTCCCAGAAACTCAATATTGGTCCTCGCCATTTTCTTCAGCTCCTCTAATTGCGTACCGGTACCAGCTACTTTTAGTGGCCAGCCAAGTTCGTTGAAAGCCTCGACAATGATATCAATCTTTTTGTAAGGCTCAAGTCTGGAAGCTGTAAAAAAATAGTCTTGCTTGCTGCCTGTGGGCTTGAAAAAATCGGTATCAACCGGTGGGAACAAAACTTCTGAATCGCGATTATAATATTTTTTTATCCGATCGCGGACATTTGCCGAGTTTGCTATCAAATAATTTGGTCGCTGAGCTGCTCTGTAATCCCATCTTCGAAGCCACGGCAACACTAGTCTGCCAAAAAACTTTAAAGCACCAGGATAATTCTGCTGGTCCAGGTATTTCTTCTCAGTCCAGAGAAACCTTGTGGGGGTCTGAACGTAACAAATATGCAGCTTGTCAGTCTTAATCCCTTTGGCAAATGACGATGAGTCAGAGAGCACGACATCGTACTCACTGAAGCCAAAACTTTCGATCGCCGCAGGCATCAGTGCCAAAAATAATCTTGGATGCTTCCTTGTGCCAGGTAGTTCATTGAGCCAGCTGATCTTCTTCTTATAATTCTCAAACTGACCCGCTGTCTTTTCTCGGTTATACAGAATCACATGTACGTCAGCCTCAGACCAGATTTCCAGGAAATTCTGCAAGACCTTCTCCGCCCCTCCCAGCTGATTTAAAAACTCGTGTACTAGAGCTATCTTCATAGGTTCAGTTCCATACAGGCCTGTATGGTGTTATTAAACATCCAAATGCTTTTTCGCACTTAGTTTCTTTGCATGGGTACTAGCGCCATCTACAACTGCGCTAACAATTTCAGTAATTCGAGGTGCAGACTTATATCTAGGAATTTTTAACTTTTTTCTATTTTTAAACTTTTGTTCCAACTGCGTAAGTTTTTTATGAGCGTCTCTGAAACCTAGACCACCGTTGGCAAGAATATTACTCACGCTAGTGATGGGTTTTTCTGTAACCTTTAAAGCTTGCTTGATCTCATCGTAAGTTTCCCCCTTCAATAATCTTCTTGCGATCTCCAATCTTTTCGCAAACATTTTATATTCCGTATGAGTAAAAAGGTCCTTGACCAACTGGCGAATTTGTTCCTTTGAATCCATCAGAGTCAAGGCTGCCCATACATTATTGACATAAAACCCCATATCTTTAGGGTCGAAATTCTTGGATAACTTTGTCATAATATTATATTACTTGCTTACAGGCCTGTAAGCAAGTAATAGTGCTTAGCGGACAATTAATTCTGAGAATCCGGTTTCATCGTCGAGCAATCTTGCAAAAGTAGTATCTTCTAAAACACATATCACAACCTCAACTGTAGTTTCAACTATGCAGCCATCTTTCAAATGACCACCAATAACTTTTGCATCCTTGTCTGATATTGCTACATGGATATGACATCCTTGATCCGAAATAGTTCCTGTACCCGAAACCAGTTCAAAAGGACCTACATATTCATTTATAACTTGATTGCCGGCAGTAGCACCTGCCATTCGTAATTTAGCTTTACTCAAACAGCCCACCACCGACAACAACACTCCTGCTTTAATATTTTTCTCAACAGCAGTCTGTTCGATTGATTTTTTTAAATCCTGTCCTTTTTTCAATCTAAATGCTACGTGTTTCATGTTAATAGTCCACTTTCGGTTTCCTGCCGAGCAAAATCAAAAATGTTTTAAAAATAATATACAGGTCGAGCCAGATGGACCAGTTTTCGATATAGAATTCGTCGAGCTTGATTTCCTCTTCCCACGAAATCTCAGGATTCTCTGAAGCCTGAGTGATCTGAGTCAATCCTGTTGCCCCAGGTTTCAACACAAATAAGCGCTTGTAGTCATTGCGGAAGTGATCAACTTCTTTCACCATGTGCACGCGCGGACCCACCAAGCTCATCTGCCCTCGGAGAATGTGCCACAAAGCTGGCATTTCATCCAGCTTAGTCCTTCGTAAGAATCGACCGACTGATGTCACTCGCGGATCGTTTTTAATTTTCACATAAGGCCCTTTGCGCGCGTTTTGCTTTTCCAGTTCTTCACGAAGCTTGTCCCCTGACTCTGTTCCCTCACTCATTTCAGAATACATGGATCGAAATTTATAAAATTCAAACTCACCGAGACCTGCTGCCCTTTTTTGATGAAAAAACACCGGGCCTTTTGAATTTAGTTTAATCACGATCGAGATCAGCAAAAAAAACGGGCTCAATACGACTAATCCCACGACTGAAACCAAAATGTCCACCAAGCGCTTAGCAACTCTCCCCCAGCCTTCAAGAGGTGTGCCTTTCAGAACTATCACGGGAATTCCGGAAATCGTCTCGACTTCGATATTTGTAGTCGATGTTTCGTAGAGATTCGGCACAAAATTAAACTTGATGCCATAATCGCGACAAAATCTGAGAACTTTTTCACTAATTTCCTGGTCGAGAAACGGATCAGCTTGCAAAAGCTCATCGATTCCGGTTCTTGCTTGGGCACTAAAGAGCTTTTCGAGAAGCTCGTCTGAAGACAGCCCTGAATCAAGTCGTTCGACAATTTTAAATCCAAGTTCAGGTCTGCTCGCTATTTCTCTTTCCAGACTGGTTTGCCTTGAATTAATCACGACCAATCTATGTAAGCCAGTCCCATGCTTCTGCATGACTCGCTGTATGGTCCGCAAAATTATTCTGCCAGTGCTTATCAAAACAATTGTCAAAATCCAAGTCAGCAAAATAATTAAGCGAGAAGGAAAAACTGTTTGATTAAAGAAAAACAGGATTACAACTAGTAGTAGCCCTGAGGAAATCGATAGAATAATTTTTAAAAGCTCTGATGACATTCGACGCGTACCTTTCAGGTTGTATAATCCTGCTAAGGCCAGGATCAAAATCAAAAATGGCGCGATCAAAGTTAGCACGCGTGTGTAGTCGGTCAGTGTCAATGAATACAATATAGGTCGAATTTCCTCGAGACGAAAACGCAAATAAAAAGCCACGACTCCAGCAACCAAAATCATGACAAAATCCGAGACGATAGATATTAAATTGAATAATAATTCTGACTTCTTCATCCCGTTTATTATAACAAAAAGCCCCGCTAAATGCGAGGCTTTTTGAATACGAGATTAGTAACTATCTCGACGTCCGCCACGGTCTCCACCGCGTCCACCGCCACCGAATCCACCACGAGAACCACCTTCGGTTTTCGGGCGGGCTTCGTTGACTGCTAGTGAGCGGCCACCGAAATCAGTGCCATTGAACATTTCAATAGCTTTGGCAGCTTCATCATCAGAGCCCATCTCGACGAATCCAAAACCTTTGGATCGGCCAGAGAATTTGTCAGTGATGATTTGTGCGCTTACGACATTACCTGCAGCCATGAAATGATTTTTCAAATCATCGCTGGTAGTGCTGTAAGGCAAGCCACCTACGAAAAGTTTCTTACCCATTAAAGTTGTCAGATCCCGGATCAGAGTCCGGGACATGCTTTCAAACAAAGGGAAACGAACTAATGCGCGAACCCTATGTTTTTAATACGCTTCCCTTCGACTAAGAGAAACAGAAATAGTATACAGCAAACTGCTAGCCCTGTCAATACATAAACAAACAGGACCTGTCCAAGCGCGACGCGCCAAAGACAGGTCCCAAAAAGCAAACTTCAAAGTTCGAAACTAGATCACCTGTAGCAGGTGCTCGGCGATCATGGGGTTGTAGGCCATGCCCTCGAAGTTGATCGCGTTTCTGGCATCCTCGACGTGCGCCATGGCCTCCATGTAGTTCCGACCACGGCCCACGATGTACAGCACTCGCCCGCCGTCAGTGACCATGCCTCTTCTGCCCTCGTCGTGCTTGATCCCGGCCCACGAGATTTCGGCAAACCGCTTGGCTGCCTCGAGGCCTGTGATCAGATCTCCCTTCCGTACGTCTTTCGTTGGGTAACCCTGAGCCATGAGCGCCTGGCAGACTGTCACCACGTCGTCGCGAATCGACAGCGCATCGGGATTGAATATTCTCCCCTTGCACGTGCCGTACAGAAGCTGCGCGAGACTCCCTTCGTACAGAGGCATGAGCAGCTGCGCTTCCGGGTCGCCGAAGCGGACATTAATCCCGATTACCCAGATCCCGCCCTCCTCCTCGTCCATGAACTGGAAGTACGGAACGCCACGGTAAGGCCGGCCGCTGCCATCCATGAAGTCCAGAACCGGCTCCACCACTTTCTGAAAGATCCGCTCTTTCAGATCGTTGTTCAAGCGCTCGTGCGGAGCGTAGCCGCCGGTGCCTCCAGTCATGAGATCGTTGAACTTCTTGTAATCCGCAGCGCTGCCGAGAAAGGCGTACTGCAATCCCTTCGCTGCCACGAAAAACGAGATCTCACGGCCATGGATTCGCTCCTGGACCAGGTAGCGACCTGGCCATTGCGAGACGTGCTTGAGCGCAGCCTCCCGCTGATCCCGATTCTCGACGACGAACACTCCTTTGCCCAGCGTGTCGCCGTCCGGCTTGATGACGGATTCGTCGAATTCGGCAATCACGAGACGAACCTCATCGTGATCCTCGCAGTAGCGCGTCTGTGGAATGTGCACGCCGGCTTCTTCAAGAAGCTTGCAAGCTTGCCACTTGCTAGTCTCGAGCCGTGCCACATAGCCAGTCGGCCCCACGATCGAGCGTCCTGCTTCCTCGAAGAGGTTGACCACGCCGCGCTTGAGCATGGTCTCGCCGCCGATGACCGTCATCGTCACGTCGCGGCGCTCTGCGGCACTCAGAATTTCGTCGGACAACTCGCGGTTGAAATTCACACGATTAGCAAACGCGTCCCAGCCCGGATTGGCCCGATGGTCGGTCAAGACCTCGTGACCTTCCGACGCAAACCGCTTGGCCAGCGCGAACTCACGGCCGCCGCTGCTCGGTACTAGAATCCTCATCTCATCACCTCGTTTCGCTAGTTGTGTCTGTGATGAGCCACGGCTGCTGCCCTGGCTTCATCGAGTTTCCGTTGTTCTCCTGGAAAAACAGAAGAACCGATCGTGACTTCGCTGGCCCGATCATTTGCCAGATCAGCGAGAGCCTGGATCTGAACTTCCCGCTCGGCTACTTTCACTCTTCCGTATAGCGACTCGCAGTCATCGCTCGGATCGATCTTGACCCTGCCCAAGCCAACGATGGCTCCACCATCGAGGATCGGAGTCACCCAGTGCGCCACGGGAATCACGAACATCGATCGTCCCACTGCACGACAGAACTGGAGTCTGGCGCAGACGACCACGATGCCGCACATCTTCGAGCCGCCGAAGTGCCGCGGATCGTCCGGATGCTGGTTAATGATTCGCGGAAATGCATCGATGACGTTTGGATGCGTGTATGACTCCCAACCGTTCTGGGTCACGATGTCAGTGCCGTATTCGCGCAAGACTTTGAGAACTGCTTCGCCGAACGGCTCACGCCCTGAAGCTCCTTTCGGAAAATCAGCTCGAGGTACGACCACCAACGGCGGCGAATTGGGAACTTCAGACAGCGCGCTTCCCGCCTCGTGGTTGTCCGCGATGACGACAGCAGGCTCCACATGCGAAAGATCCGGATGCGTTCCGAGCGCACGCAGCATTGCAGCTGTCGTAGTCGCCCCGCCCGAAATCAGAGAAGCCCATCGAACTTTACTATTTTTCATCCTCGCTCCTGTGTTGAAAAAGACCAACTCAATCTCCTGGTTGATACTAAAGAGTAGCAATTATGAGACTTTTAGGCAAAGTTTACTTATTAATTTTTTATTGTTACTATGTAAACCTATTCCGGTTTGAGCCATAATTTCAGGAGGATGTATCATGACTAACCCGTGTCACCCGGTCAGCGTGATGGTGACTGGAATCGCCTGTGTATTCAAGGGTTGCAATTACGTCTGGCGCTTAGGTAGGCGAGTCTACATCGTCACTGACACTTCAGTCGGTACCGCGATCAAAAGTAGTGAGACCAGGATTTGTCCTGACTGCTGGAACGAGCAGCCTATGCCATTGCTATTTGATGAGCAGGCTGCGGTCGCTGCTGTCATTTCGGACAAGATACGTCGTGGCTATGTTGCAGGCGAGGTTTGTCGACTCGCCAATCGCGGCCACGTACTCGCCACAACTCAAAGTGCCGGAGGGAAACGCGTCGCATTCGTGATGAGATGATCAAGTCCGCCGGTGGTGTGCTCACAGCACACCCCGGCTGACTCCCTCCCCAAAACAAAAAAACGCCAAACTAGTTGGCGATTTTTTTATGCTCTCAAAAGTAGACTATAAGCCGAATTCTGTTTTAAACAATCATCTATCTGGGACAAGCATTGCTGCTTGCCTCTAGCTGCCAACCCGTCCGGTCATTCGACCAGACCTATTTGGCATTGCACTTGCAAGTAAGTATTTAGCACGTTTCAGCCGGACTTAACCGGGTCGTTTCTGTTCGCAACTCTTGGTCACCCATGACGGGAATTACCCGCTACTTGCGGCTGCATGAACTCGCGAGGACTTCATCCAACCTACGTGTTCGGACTTTCCTCCCGATCGAAGATCGGGCGATTGTTCCGCCTACTTTTGAAAGCAATATATATTGTACTCCTTTTCGCCCCTCTTGTCAATCCTGGTGATTTGTACTATAATTAGTCGTTATGACTAGATCGGATATTAGAAATATAGCAATCATCGCGCACGTCGACCATGGCAAGACTACTCTAGTCGATGCCATGCTTCGCCAAACCCAAACTGTGAAAAACGTGGGCAGTGATTTGATTATGGACAACATGGATCTGGAGCGCGAGCGCGGCATCACCATCAAGGCCAAAAATGCTTCAGTTGTGTTTAATGGCGTCAAGGTCAACATTGTGGACACGCCGGGTCACGCTGACTTTGGCGGTGAAGTAGAGCGCACACTGCGCATGGTAGATGGCGTGCTTCTTCTCGTGGATGCCAAGGAAGGCCCTATGCCTCAGACCAAATTTGTGCTAAAGAAAGCGCTAGAGCTTGGTCATAAGGCCATCGTGGTTATCAACAAAATTGACCGACCAGATGCTCAGATCGATGAAGTGGTAAACAAAACTTTTGACCTGTTTGTAAACCTGCATGCCACAGACGCCCAGCTGGATTTCCCGATTGTCTACACATCAGCTGTCTCAGGTACCGCAAGTCTTGATAGCCACAAACCCGGCACTGACCTCGTCCCGCTTTTCGAAACTATTATCAACAAAATTCCAGCGCCTGAAGTGGCGGACAATGAGCCTCTTCAAATCCTAGTCCTAGCTCTGGCATATGATTCATACAAAGGCAAGCAAGGCATTGGCAAAATCTACTCGGGATCAATCAAAAAGAATCAAGCCATTATGCAGATAGCACCAGATGGCGCGAAACTTTCAGGCCGTGTCGTAGATATTTCCGTTTTCCAAGGGTTACAAAAGCAATCCATAGAAGAGGCATCTGCAGGTGAAATTGTCTCAGTAGCAGGCCTGGAAGAAATCACTATCGGATCAACAATCACTGATCCTGCTAATCCCAAACAAATTGATCCTGTCATAGTGGATGAGCCAACTGTGCAAATGACTTTCTCAGTAAACAACTCGCCTTTCGCTGGTCGCGAAGGAAAGTTTGTCACTTCCAGAAACATCCGCGACCGACTGTATAAAGAACTGGAAACCAATGTCGCGCTCAAAGTCACAGACACTGGTAGCCCTGATACTTTCCTCGTAGCGGGTCGCGGAGAACTTCATCTTGCAGTATTAATCGAGACAATGAGACGCGAAGGCTATGAATTGCAAGTATCTCAACCTGAAGTAATCTTCCGCGAAGAAGATGGCAAGAAAACCGAACCATTCGAACGCGTGTCTATCATCGTGCCGAATGATTATCAGGGAGCAGTGATCGAAGAAATTGGCAGACGCAAAGGCGACCTGGCTGATATGAATCATACTGCCCACGGCGAGGTCCACATGGACTACGCCATGGCTACTCGGGCCATCATTGGCCTGAAAAGCAAATTGCTGACACAAACCAAAGGCACTGTGATTATCAATCACATCTTTGATTCTTATAGACCAGTTGAAATGTCCGGTCAGGTCACTCTTCCTCATGGCTCACTTATCGCCTCAGAGGCCGGGGTTTCAAATGCTTATGGGCTGAACAATGCCCAGGAACGCGGCGAACTTTTCATCGGTCCTGCTGTCGAAGTCTATCTCGGCATGATTGTGGGTGAAAATGCGAAAGCAGAGGACATCGAGGTCAATATCAACAAGACTAAGAAGCTGACCAACATGCGCGCCTCCGGCTCTGATGATGCTATCATCCTCACTCCTGCCAAGATCATGAGCCTCGAAGAGTCTCTAGAATTTCTAGGCCCAGATGAGCTGCTCGAAGTCACGCCTCAATCATTACGATTGCGCAAAAAAATTCTGGATCCAAACAAGCGCAAACGAGAAAAGAATAAACAATCCGAATAAAAAACCGCCTAATCAAAGGCGGTTTTTTAAAATCTATAACAATAAGGATACCTATATTTTAACAGTTAAAAACTTCTATTTGAAGACAGTCAATTATCTATTCTTTTTTTAGCTTCTTCCCTTTGCCATAATGCCTCCATATTTTTATGAGCTGAAGCAATTTTATTGACATAGTCCGCGCGCTCATTCTTGAACTTACTTTCAAAAATTGTTTTATCCAATAATTCAAACATTAACTGACCAATTAGATATAAAAATTGTATCATCCAGTAAATCTCATTATTAGTTTTTCCTTTAATTTGATTGGTAAAACTTTTGTGAGTATAGCTGGAATAAACTCGATAGTATTTATTGTAAAAATTGGACTGATCGTCTTTTGGCCAATTATCAAAAGTTTCCTCAGAAACTTTTTTGAAAAAAAGATCCTTAAAAATCTCTTCGTAGCGCGGAAAGCTAAACGACATCTTAACTAAACCCTTACTCGAAAATTTATCTATGTCGTCTGAAAAAACTATTGATTCGTTTTTTAAAAGATTGCTCCAAACACCTAAAAATCTATTATATTCATTTTTTAACAACTCAGAGGGAGTAATAAATCTATAATTATCGCTAAAATACAAAAGATAGTTTCCTACAAAAATACCAAGTTTCTTTCGATCATCCTGATGAAGGAAATATAACAATTCACCGTAAGTTTCAATTAACGATCTAAGAAAGGTCAAATAAAAATGAATATCCTCTGATTTTTCGGTATTTAGTTTATTAAACAAAAAATCATATTGGTTCCAAAAATTCATTAAATATAAATACGGAACATCATTATTAAGAAAGATTTTTTGCTCGTCTAAAGAGAGTGCTTCAAACTTAATATTTTTTAGCCGTTCTTCTAAATCTGCAACTTGCTTTTGAACAAGATCTAAAGCAAATTTCAAAGCTTCAAGTTGTTCCTTAATTTTATAATTCATATGCTTACTTATAGTCCTTCAATTATACCCGTCGTTCCCGACAGTATCAAGGGTAAAATCAATTTATCTGCCGTCAGCCATAAAACGATTTTAATTCCCTTGACTGCCTAAACAAAATCGCCTCAAGGAGAGGCGATTTTGAATTATTCTTAGTGTTCAAACTTGAGACCTAGTTTCGGGGAAGCTTTATCAACCCAATCCTCAACTTTCTTCATACGATGGTTCATGATCAACTTGTCATCTTTTAGGTCTTTTGCATCTTTAACCAAAGTATCAGCGGTGATTTGGATTTTATCAATCTTTGATTCAATCTTCTTGCCATCTTCTTTGGTAAAAAATACATCCTTGAAAACCTCTTTTTGATATTTAGTTAAAGCTTCAATGTCTTTTTGAGTTATCATGGATTTTGCTTAGCGTTTATTTATTATAAACAGCTGAATACTTTCAGTCAACTTAACGTTGCGGAATTGTCGCGCTCGTCTTGCTATCTTTGGTTAGAAAAGCTATACTTTATAGTCAGACAGAACTCTGACAAAGGAGGACGCTATGTGCACCTGCGAGTGCCACAATCCGGACAATGAACAAGAGGCTCCGTGCCTCGACTGTGAGGTCGCTGGCTGCTTCGCTGCCAAGGAGACGATCGAACAGCGAGTGCGCGAAGCTATCGCGGATGCTCGTGCGAAGACCGACCCAACAGAAGTCGAACAAGCGTTGGATCAGCTCGGTGAAAAACGTGATCCGAATTCGCAGTAGCCGAGGCAGTAGTCGGTTTTCAAAAAGGTGGACACCCTTTCGGGTGTACCACCTTTGTTCTTTTTCTGAGGAACAATTTTTAACGTTTGCTAAACTGTGGTGCTCGTCTTGCTCTTTTCAGTCCTGGTTTCTTTCGTTCTTTCACACGAGGATCTCTGGTCAGGAATCCGAGCTTTTTCAGAGTTCTTCGTGACTCGACATCCATCAAAATCAATCCTCTGGAAATGGCATGTCGCAAACTTTCGGCTTGCGCGTGAATTCCCCCGCCATGAATCTTGGCTTTGACATTGATTTGCTTGTCCACGCCGATTGATCTTAGAGGATGAGTGACGATCTGCTGCAAATCTTCAGTCTGAAAATATCCTTCGAAAGGCAACTGATTAATCTTGATCTCGCCATTACCTGGTGTCAGCAACGCTTGGGCCACTGCGGTCTTTCGTCTTCCCAATGCGTAGTAGCTTTTCCCATGCGGAACTTTGGCTGGAGCTGGCTTTGATTGTTCCATAGCAACAGGCGCCTCAACCGGCTTCGGGTGAGCCACAGTTCTTGGTTTACGAGCCACATGTGGCTTGGCAGCTGGCTTGCGTGCTGGCTTTTTAGTAACTGCTTCCATTATTTGATTTCCTTTTCTATATTAAATTCATGTTTATCCCCTGC
>CAYOPE010000007.1:0-29856 GCA_964405805.1 uncultured Candidatus Saccharibacteria bacterium
TTCCTTCTCTTTGTTTCTTAGTTAACTAAAAACTGGTGGCCGATTTTACCTTAAAAAGTTTTTTGTCCTAAGTGCCATTTTCCTGGTTCCTGTTCTTTGTACCATTCAGTTGGCATCGCTCGATTCAGGGTGTCATGAGCGTGCCCAACAGCAGGCAAGTATGCTTCTTCTTCTTTTTCCTTTGATCTCTGTTCCCATGCTTCTTTAGCTACTCTTACGTTTGCAAACTGAGCCGCTTTCCAGAATGCAGCAGCTCCAGTGCGACCTTCTTCAGTGGCCTGCTCTTGTCTCTTGGTAACTGCCTTGGTATAACTTCGTCCGACCAGACCTAATGCTGCACCTCCGAGTTCTTTACCGACATGTTTTACTCCATGCACCACAGCTTCCCCACCCACCATTCCTGCTTCTTCAGCCACTAGCAATGCAGCCGCCAAAAATCCACAAAGAATAAAAGTATAAAAGGCACTGTCGTTACCTCCTACTCCACCACTGAGAAATGACGAGGTTTGATCATTGATAGTTTTGGCGACAATGATCGTTAGACGAATCATAAACAGAGCAACTGGAGCCCAGATAAGGTATTTGATAAATTTACTCCACCATTCTTCAGCAAAGTGATGAGTGGCTGGTAAAATTCTTGCAGCAAATGCAATCGGTGAAAAAATAATCAAAACATATAAACCAACTAGACGAATGACGAACATGATAGCTAGCGCTACAAATACAACTGTGCCTACAAGCATAAACAAAACCTTACCAATCCCGTCAACCAATCCTGCTTGCCAGCCGTTAAGAAAAAGAGCATCCAGGCTATTTACTGGATTTGCAACATTAAAGATAGTCTTAAGTATATCTGTACCTAGACCATTGGTATAAAAAATCGCCGCCAAAAAATTCACCACATTCATGATGGTCAGCGCTATGACTTTACTAAAGTTCACTAGAATTGCCATGAGGACCAGCTCACCTATCAAATGTTTGTAATCATATTCTTCCAGTCTTAAAATAGCTGCAATCGCAATGACTATCAATCCTAGAATGAAAAACATATTACAAATATCGCGCACCACAGCCCAACCAATATTTACGACATTTGGCAAAGTATCTACCTTCAATATCGCGCCCACAGACGAGCTAAATATACTTCCAGCTAAAGCAGTTACTGAACCTAAAATCGCCGCAATAACTGAAAGTATCCCATTAAGAGCCCATCCAACTGCTGTCGAAACAATTGATGCACCTTGCCTTTCATTCCGAGCTTGATTTGCAGCATCAATCGAAGCCTGTTTTAGAATTCCCTGAGTACTCGAAGCTATGGCAACCTCAAAAGATTGTGCAGCATAAGTGTACCACTGACTACTAATTCGAATTTGAGCATCAATCGGTACTGGCGCAGCTGCTAAAACAATGATACAAGTTTGTGAGTTACCGAAAGTATCTTTATACCACGAACTCGGCAAATATACTGTTTTAAAAACTCCTTGGCTCGCTTTGTTCACACTCTGCCAGAATTCACCTAAACAATAATCCTTGCTGCTTTGTGCTTGATTCCAGCCTTTGGTATTTAAGCCAGGCCAAATGTCAGGAGTAGTAGGTGGTGGGGTGGTCGGAGGTACGCCCTGAGCAAAAGCTAACTGCGCCCACAGTAGGTTGGCTAGTAAAATAACTGATGCAATTTTCGTGATTTTGTGTCTCATTGTCCTGGTAATGGCCCTGGGTCAGTTGCTTGTAAATACAAATCTGGACAAGTACCATCTCCGTCTACAGGTCCGCAGCCTTCTGAGGCCCATTCAGGTGTGTTTGCACCGCCCCCACCGCCATCAATTAAAATTTTATACATATAGCCGTCTGGATAAATTACGCGCTTAACGGAAATCCCATCACAAATATTTTCACCTACTGTTTTCTTAAACACTCCCAAACCTTCGTTATTTAGTTCCCAAGCCACACGCTTCGGAATTTCCGCTACTTCACAATCGGTTTGGAATTGTACGCCGGCATCGGTCAATGACTGCTTTACAGCCTGCACTATGTCTTGTCTGGATGGATGCTTCTTTAGATCTGGATCAGGAGCTGGTGCGCCTGTACCATCATCCCCCGGATCAATCGGTGGAGTTGGTGCTTGGACATTGTTTACTGCAGCAAGATTTGGCTTAGAACATTTACCAATTTGAGTTTTTATATCTTTTAGATATTGGACCATTTGAGAGGTGTAGTTAATCAAATTCTTCAGTCCCCCTGCTCCATTACCGAATTTATTAAATGCCAAATCTTGGTCATGCTGAATTGACTGAGTCATCGTACTCATATAGTGAGCATATCTGCCCATGGTAATTTCTAAATTATCCAAAAACTTAGCGTGGTAATTCTGTATCTGGTTGATGATATTATCTATACCAGAATTGGCAAGACTGATACGGCGACCCCATAAATCAGCATCTGCGGGGTCTTTAAACCTATCTTTCACTACGCCGATGAAATTGGAACTTGTGCTAATTTCGTCAGAGTGAGTAGTGATGAAGTCCAGGAAGTCAGCAAGAGAGGTAACGCCATTATCGATGGAGGTACAAATTGGAGTAAAGTAAGGAGAGCTTGTGACTTGGCTAGATTTTTTACAGTTCGGTGGTGTGCCGCCGTGATAACAGGTATCTACGATCGAGTCCAGCTTATCATCGCCATCAGTATCTACGCCGTCAGGAATATTGTCGCCGTCCAAATCAATCTGTCGCACAGTAGGACTCGCGCCAATAGTATTTGAACCTCTATCGCCTTTTTCATTAAAGACACCAGATTTTTTATCGATGTTAAGCTTGGTGAAGATAAAATCACCCAAGAGAGAGCCGATGGTCGTGTAGATACTATCTGAAGCTCCGAAATTATTTTCAAAAATATTTTTAATACTACTGGTCGCAAAATCATGAATTAACTGAGAAGGATTCTGAATCACAGACTGAGCCAACCCAGTTTTGTCCACTACCCATGTCCCGCCACTGTTGATACAGCCTTCTTCAGTATTGATATTGGTCGGAACTTGAATAGTTGGATCTCCATCAGCTGCATGGGCTTCTGAAACCAACCCGGTATGAACCAAAAAATTAGTAATGGGAAGCATAGCTCCGCCATTATCTCCGCTTCCTTCATTTGGCGTGCTACCTTCTTCTTCAGGCGGTGTAAATGAGCCAGTGGTATCACAAACATGAGGAATGACTCCTGCGGGCGTACTACGATCACTTTTCAGTCCTCCACTTTGACCGACTTCCTGTCCTGCTGCTGCATCTGACTGCGCTTTGAGTCGAGCAAACTCTGAATAAACATCTTGTCGACTAAAATCCGGTGGACTCGCGAAGTACGCTTGAACTTGCCTAAAGTACTGTTGATCAGTGACAGTTGATGATGGATTGTAAACAAAATTCGGATTGATGCCACCTCGGTTGTTGTAGAGATTGTCGATTTTTTCTCGTAGTGCCACCATGACTGGTTTTTCTTGACCAGTTTTCGGATCTGTGACGGTTGCTCTGCTAGTTATATCAGTAGATAGAATTCCGTAAACCGCGCGCAAGTCAGGGTCAGCGACTTTATCGTAGATATACTGATTCAAATAATACCCGGACAAAACTTTCTGATAATACAGATAATTTTTAATGCGATATTTATCTACGACCTTGTCGACAAATTTTTGCAAATATTTGTTGGCGTAATTTATAGCCAAACGCTCGGCTATACCAAGTCCAATATCTTTAAATACGTCATACCAGTTCGCGATCTGAGTATCAAAAGTCAAATCGCCTACTCCCCAGAAAGCTTCTGCTGGCTTAGGCGCCAGCAAAAAAGTTCCGATAACAGCAATCTGTCCTGCTATAAAGATGGACATGAGGAGGATGGAAATTTTCCGCTGTTTTTTTAGTATCATTTGCTTGTTTGCTTCTTAAGAGCTTGCTCTTCGAAATTCAGACGCTGCTGAATGGCCAAAAACTGCTGGAATTTATCGTACCAAATTTCACTTTCTTGACTATTGAGATCAGTTGGAGCTGGTACAATCTCAGATAATAGTTGATACAGTGCAATATTGTATTTATGAAATAAAAGTAAATGGTACGGCACTGGGATAAGTTTTAGTTTTGCAGACAAATCTCCGGCTGCTGTTTTAACATCATCAAGCTGCGAAGGATCACCGGATTTTATGGTTTGCAGAATACCGGGCATTCGCTGCTGCGGGAAGTAGTAATCGATCGTCGAGTGAAGATCTGTTGCGTATTTTTTATAATCATCCCCTTCTTCGGTATATACAACTGTGACTTGGTCATCGTTAACTAACGGTAAATTTATTTTACTGATGTCGTTCGTATCAGCAACAATTTTTTTAATGTCTTGGTCGAATACCAAACTTTCTCCCAAAAAGCTTTGGTCGCTTGTAACGTCCGCAAAAGTTTTGTGACCTGGCTTGCTCGGATCAAAGCCGCTGGCGACTAACTCACTGTCAGACAATTTATCCCCCACTGTATGCGAATTGTGTGGATCAGTATGATAATAATATTCTTGGATGTTTGAAAGCTTGTCTGAATCTGGATCACTATCTGGTTTACAATCAGAATTATCGCAAACACTTTTACCAAAGTACTGCTGATACCACCAAGCAGGAATAGGGTTTGGATAAACATTTTCTGCCTGCTTATGCGGCTTAGAATTTCTGAGATAGATAAAAATTCCAGTTCCTAAACCAAAAATTACGATCAATGATAAGATCGTAATTAACATTCGCATTTTTTTCGATGCGGAAGATCTAGTCAGATGAAAAGTTCCGTATTGGTTTTTGTTCATTATTGGTCTCTCATGTTAGTGTGAGCTTTGTCGATGACGTATCCTGTCAGTCCTGAAAACTGGCAAGCGGTCTCTGCAGTAAACACATAGCAGGAAGCTCTGCTATCTGGATTAAATTTCCCGACGATCACTCCACCTGGTATCGGAGTGTCTTGTTTAAAAGGCTCCTGATCAATCGCCCAGAAGTAAGCTTTGGTGCCAGTATCTGATTTAGCATTAATGATGATACCTAGGTTATTCGGGCAAGTGCAGTTTACGATAGAGACAATTTTGGCCCCAAACGGATCAAAGGCTGAGACTGCAAATGAATCAATCGGTATGATGAAAATAACTATTGCCGATAAAATCAAACACGCCGCCTGGAGTAATAAAACATTGACCAAGTGGTGAGAAATTTTGTGAACGTGAGACAACTTCACTTTCATTTCATGGATAAAACCAAAGCATGAGCGAAAATCAGGTTCTCTCCTGGCCTGTTTTTCTCTGTTTTTTGGCTGATTTTTCTTTATTTTTGTTTCAAACGCTATTTAAAACTATTATTATTATAGCATAAAAATAACCTTCTGTCTAGTGTTTCGACTTCCATTCGTCTGTTTGCATGAAAGCGGCTACCATTTGGTCTTGAGTCATGCCATTTTCACAAGCCCCTACCCAAGAAGCGAAGCCATCAGGATCTGGAGCTCGGAAGAGCTGCTCCCAATAAATCTCGAATACCATCTGTTCGCAAGCAGTACCAGTAGGCGTAGGATAAGGATAGACTGGAGTTTGGTACTCATACTGGTATTCATATTGATACTGATAAGGAGTTGGATATGGATACTGGTATGGGAAGAATGATTGTACAACTTTACGAGCCTGATCTACCGTAGCTTTAAAGTTGTTGTTTGCAGCATCAGTAGCTTTTTTACGTATCAAGGTTAAATCACTAATCTGCTTAGTAAGCTTCGGAACCCCCTGAACACTTACACGGAAGCTTCCACCAGAAGTTTTCACTTGTCGGAATAAATCATTTACCTGGCCTGCCAGCCAGCATCGAGTCGATATACCAGGAGTGATCGAATTATTAAAACTTTTTTGAGCATTAGCTATAATCGTATGTCTTTGAATCATGATTGGAGAGGCTGCCGTCCAAAAAGTATTTGTGGCTTGATCCACCTGCTGCTCTCTTAAATCCATTGCATTTTCAACAGTAGTCTTAAATATATTTACGGCATCCTGCTGATAGTTATTTTCTACCTGGGCTTGCCAATTGTTAATTTCCTTTTCCATGTCATCGCGGATCTTTTTCTTAGCAGCTGCGATCTGTTCAGGTGTCCCATCTGTTTTAACTCGTAGCTTAGCTATAACCTCTGCATCAGTAGTCCCCGACTGTTTCTCGATAGTGGCTATTTTCTGCACAGCCGTAGGAAGGAAATTAGAAATTTTTGCGCATGCTGCCTGTGCAGGAGGCCCGACAAAAATAAAAGAAGCGACAAATATCACTGTTGCCGAAATGAAGATTATTGATTTGTTTTTTATTTTTTGTATCAAGACAAACTTATTGTATCTATATTATATCACAAAACGCTATCTTTGTCTAGACAAAAACTTTATAAATCCTGACCCAATCCTCGATCGATAAATCTTGGGGTCTGAGCATGGGATTAACCCCAGCTTTCTCTAAAACCGCAGGATCTTTGATTGTATTTTTGATCTGCTTTCGTTTTCCAGCAAATGCTTGTTTAAGAATGCTAAAAAATAATTTTTTGTCTTTTATTTGCGGATATTTATCCTTCGGAGTGATTTTCAAAACAACTGAATCAACTTCCGGCACAGGCCAAAAACTGGTTTTGGGGATGATTAAAATTTTTTTCTTCGCCCCAAAACCATCCCGGACTTGATCCGGGATCTCAACTGAGGCAATCTCGACATCTGCGTAAATCTGAACAGAGATACCGAGCAAGGATAATTCGCCAGGCTTAGCCACCACGCGCTCCCCCACTTCTTTCTGAACCATGAGGATCATGAGCTTGGGTTTATTTTTTTGTTCCAGAAAATACTGAAACAATTTCGAAGTCAGATAATACGGAATGTTTGCCACGACTTTGTATGAACCTTGGATATGCTCGTCGAGATGGAATCGCAAGATATCTTGATGCACTATGTGCAATCCCGAACTTGTTTCGGGATCTTTACTTTTAGACCCTGAAACGAGTTCAGGGTTGCGTTGCAGCAAATTCACGAGATTCAGGTCTTTCTCAACTGCAATCACTTTACCTGCTCTTGCCAAAAGTTCTTTGGTCAGCACGCCAGTCCCCGGCCCCACTTCTAAAACTACATCTGAGGATTTCAAATCCGCAATTGCGATAATTTCCACAAGCACTTCTTCATCTTGCAAAAAATTCTGCCCAAGATGTTTTTTTGGTTTAATGTGATTCATGGATGTCTAAAAGTTCTTCCGGTATCGCTTTAAGAATTCTCGAAGGGATGCTCATGTTTCGACTGCCGTACTGCTTGCGCGTCTGGGCATGAATCAGATACAAATATTTTTTCGCGCGAGTGACACCCACATAAGCTAGTCTGACTTCTTCTGCGATCTCTTTTGGTTCGAGCAATGACCTACTGTGAGGCAATAGGCCTTCTTCTAGACCAACCAAAAAAACAATGTCGAATTCGAGACCCTTCGCTTGATGAAGAGTCATAAGTGTTACTTTTGCCGAATTGAGATCTACTTCATCAGCTTGTGTCATAAGAGCCACTTCTTCTAAAAACTGATTCAATCCTTCCTTCCACGGAAGTCCTCTAAAGCTTCCAGCCACATTAAACAACTCTTGCACGTTTTCCCACCGGCCCTCGCCCTCTTCACTTCCATCACGCAAAAAAGTTTCGTAACCGGTAAATTTCAGAACTTGTCGCAATAAATCTAAAAGGTTGCCAGATTCATCAAGGCCACTAAGTGTATTGAGTATTTCAAAGAAATTGCGGATTTGAGGTTTAGGAAAAGTTTCCGCAATCCTGACGAAAGTCAGGATCTTTTCATGAGACCCTGAAACAAGTTCAGGGTTGCGAGCCATCATCTCATCTTTAAGCAGATTGAAAGTCGCAGGGCCAATGCCTCGAGGAGGGACGTTTATCACGCGCTTCAGGCTAACTAAATCATTGGGGTTAACCAACAAACGCAGGTAGCTTAAAATGTCCTTAATTTCTTTGCGTTCGTAGAATTTTAGGCCGCCGACGATCTGATATGGGATGGAGGCTTCGATCATGACTTCTTCCAGGACTCGCGACTGAGCGTGCGTACGATACAGGACTGCGATATTGTTTAGACCTTGGCGGTTTTTCAGTTTCGGCAAGACTTTTGAGCGAGCATTTCTCATGATTCGTGCAAGGATGCCTTCGTCTGAGTAATCTTCGTCTTCTGAAACATATTCGACCTCCCCCTGCCCCTCCTTAAAAGGAGGGGTGTGGGTTTTTTCTCCCCCTTTTAAGGGGGAGTTAGAGGGGGTCTCGTCCTGGTGCTCAATTATTTTACTCGCAACAAAGTAAGCTTCTGCCAGCTCGTCTTCCGCGCTGTACAAAACCGGAGTTTCCCCTTCTCTGTTGTCGGTCCAGAGCTTTTTCTTGTGTTGTCTGGGACTGAGTTCGATAATTTTCTCAGCAATGGAGAGGATCGGTGCAGTGGAACGATAGTTTTGCTCCAGTCGAATTATTTTCGCTTTCGGATAATCTTCCTCAAAGTCTAAAATGTTCTGAAGGTTGGCTCCACGGAATCCATAGATCGCCTGGGCATCGTCACCCACTACAAAAATATTTTCATGAGCAGATGCTAGGAGCTTAGTAAAAATATATTGGGCATAATTCGTGTCCTGATACTCGTCAACTAAAATATACTGCCAGAGCTTCTGGTATTTTTCCAGAACATCTGGATGCTTCTGAAAAATTCGAACTGGCAAAACCAACAGGTCGCCGAAGTCGACAGCATTGTTCCTTCGCAATTCTTCCTGATACATCTTATAAACCTTTTTTAAATTCTCAGAAAAAGTTTTGCCATCGTCTGCTACATCTTCTGGCTCTTCTAAATTATTTTTCGCGCGGTCAATCAGAGAGCCGAAAACAGACGGCTTAAATTTAGTTGGATCGATGCGAAGTCTGATTAAAACATCTTTGAGCAAACTTTCCTGGTCATTGTCATCATAAATTACAAAATTACGATCCAAACCAACTAGCTTGCCATCTTGTCGCAGAATCTTTACTCCGATCGAATGAAAAGTTCCCATGGTGGGCAAGCCCAGTAAATTTTTACCAAGCATTTTCGTGATTCGCTCTTTCATCTCGCCGGCGGCCTTGTTTGTAAAAGTTACGGCCAAAATATTTAACGGATGCAGACGAAGTTTTTTTATCAGATAGACTATGCGCATAGTAAGCGCACGAGTCTTTCCACTTCCTGCTCCTGCCAAAATCAAAACTGGCCCAAGCGGCGCCATGACTGCTTCGAGTTGTTGTTGGTTTAAACCAAGTTGTTTGGAGAAATTATTGGACATTGTAAATATTATATATTATTTGCCTCAATTGCGCCGCTTTTATCTACGAACTACGAAAAAGTACGAAAATACGAAAATCGAAGTTCGTACTTTCGTAAAAAATTCGTAAGTTCGTAGATAATAACTCTTTTGTGGATAATACACTGAACATTTCCCTCTAAATAAGGCTTTTTTGGTGAGTTCTACACAAATACAAACCATAACCTGTTGACCAAAAAAGCCAATTTTGGTAAAATTCGATGGTGAATTCTAATCCCAAAAGTTAAGATACAGGACTTAATAATTGGGTTATGAGGCAACAATATTTCAGCTCTCACTCCCCTTCTAAAAAGAATTTCTGAAACTTGGAAGTCCAACAGCAAGTTCACCATCCACCCCTTCAAATCCCTTCACTCCCGACACCTTCTTCCCCTTTCTGTCCCCGACTATGTCGCTCGTTTTAGTTTAGAAATGGTAGTTTTGGCTATTGCCACTACCGGACTTATCGTCAACTTCTCACTCTCAAATCACGCAAGCGTCGTTTCCTCTTCTGACCAAAGCGTGATTTTTTCTTTTCTGAAAGACAATCCCAAGCTCAACACCAAACTTCTCGTCACTTCTGACACTACTACAATTTTGTCCCATGCAGACGAGCTAGTCTCACAAGCCCTCGCTCAGTCTCCGTTTGGAGTGGCACTAACTTCTGCCAAGTCTTCTGTGAATAATCCAGCCGCAGATCCAACTACTATTCAGGAAGATGTGATTGTAAAAACGAATCCTGCAGACACACAAGCAGTCAGCCGTGTGGGACTGACCAAGTACAGTGTCAACTCAGGTGACACTGTGGTCTCAGTAGCTACTAGCTTTGGGATTTCGCCTCAGACGATCATGATGGAAAATAAGTTGAATGAAGATTCTAAACTGAAGCCTGGACAAGAACTGACAATTTTACCAACTACTGGTGTGACCTATATGCTAAAAGGTGGCGATACTCAAGAATCAATTTTAAAAAAATATAAAATTTCTGAAGATGATTTCTTGGATGCAAACAACATCGAATCCTTCGACGACTTGGATGTCGGCGCTACTGTAGTCATTCCGCTTGATAACGTCAGTGTTCCTTCTGTACCTAAACCCCAACCTCGATTTGTTAAAGACGAAAGCAACAAAATCACTTTGACTCAAGCCAGCACTCCATCAAGCTTCATTGGCGGGATAATTGACTTTATCTGGCCAACTTCAGTCCACACAATTACTCAAGGATTTTCTAAGCGTCACAGCGGAATCGACATTTCAGATAGTAAAATGGAGCCGATCTTCGCTGCTGCGGATGGTTTCGTGGAAATCGCAGGCTACCAAAGCAACGGCTATGGTAATACTATGGTGATCGATCACGGTAATGGCTTTAAGACCCGCTATGGCCATGCTTCGGAACTCTATGTCAAAGCTGGCGACTTTGTAAAAAAGAGCCAGCTCATAGCCAAACAAGGTCGCACTGGTCGTGTCCGGGGCGCTACAGGTATTCACTTACATTTTGAGATTATAAAAAATGGCACTAGGGTCAATCCTCTTGCCTACGTCCGACCATAAAAAATCCCGCTGATAGCGGGATTTTTTTATTGGACTGAGCCTCCGCCCTTACTCCTGAAAAATGAATCGTCGACATCTGAAGTGGAGTAGGTATTGATAAGTGGAGTTTGGACAGGAATATCTACGAAACTATCCTGACCGCTTGCCTGGATATTGGTTAGCAAATTAATTGGCTTGTTGTGATCCGCGTCAGTCGGAGTGACTTCGATTTGAAAAGTTGCTTTCAGAACTGGGATAAATTTTCCTGTAAACGCCGGGAGAGTTCCGATCGCCCAAGTAATTTTTCCCGAATTCGGATCAAAGCTTAGCCTGCTTTTCTCTGAATCAGGAATCACCACGTTTTTCCATGCCGAGGTTGGCAGAGGCATGGAGGCCACGACATTGGTATTGCTGACATCGTTACTGAGATTGCTCAACGAAAAAGTAATCGCAAATAAAGTCGGTTTACCTACTTGCATAGGCGCTGACCCGGAAAGATAATCACCGTTAATCGTAAGATTAAGCGCCGTGGCAAGCTTTAGGTCTACATTCGCAGCTTTCGTAGGCTTACTAATTTCATCAGATGCGATGCTGCCCTGGGCCGAGATGGTTTGATTCGTTAAATTCGAAGGTAAAGTTTGCCTGACTGGAATCGTAAATTTTATTTGTCCTGTTTCGTTTGGTGAGAGCACAGCTAAACTCGGCTGGCTCGCAGCTTTCCAAGTCAGAGTATGGCCGGAAACTATCGCATCAGATGCATTGACTCGACTAAAATCAAGCGCTGGGCTATCGAAGTTTACCACAATCAATAAATTATTTAATCCGATACTGCCGCGGTTAGCATAATCAAGCGTGTAATTAATCACTTGGCCCAAAGTCACATAATTGGTCGGGTCCGCAGTCACGACCAAGCTTAGAGAAGAAGGAATGATTTTAAAGGTTGCAGTGGAGACAATCTGAGGCGCAAAGGTATTGTTAATAATCTGCCCTAAATCAGCACGAACAAGCTTGTCTTGACTCGCATCACCAGTAAAACTACCAGTGATATTTATGCTACTAGAACTTCCAGCAGCGAGCTTGGGTATGGTCCAGTAATTATTGGCCTTGGAAGGCACAGGTTGGCTCGAGGTAAAAGAAAAGCCATCTGGGTAAGTCAGCTGAACTGCTAAATTATCAAAGTCCTGAACTGTGACGTTTGTGAAATTGACGATGAACGTCGTGTCCTGACCATTGACCACATCTACCGGACCGTTTACTTCCATAGTCACGTTTGGTGGCAGGATAGAAGTATGGATACTTTGTTCGACTACAAATTCCGAATTAAAATTCGATAATCGATAATGTAGTTTTGCTTTAATTTCTTTATCCTCACCAGTCGCGCCTGTTAATTTTCCTCGAATGATGACTTCGCCATCCTGACCCTGCTTTAAGACCGGGAGATTAAATGTTTGACCAGAAGAAGAGGTTGAGACTGGCTCGGCAGACTTAAACTTGAAACTTTCAGGATAAAACATTTCTAAAGTGATGCCTACTAAATCTGCATTTTCACCGTTGCGGTAGACCACATGGTACTCGGCTTCATTACCAGAAGTCAGCTGGTCAGGACCCTTCAGTTGCAGCACGACATTGGTCGAAGTCGGATGGGCTGATGGTCCTGAACGCAAAAAGTACCAAAAAATTCCCACAACCAAAACTACAGCAATCGCCGAATAAATAATTATCGATTTAGAAAATCGCGGTCCTGAAGATTTGAAATCTACTGGCATCTCTGCCCGGGTTTTGTCATCGAAAATTTGATCGTCTGGCATATCAGATAGAAATTAAAAATGGTTCAGATTTGAGGTTGCGCTCCAAAATATATTCAATGAACTTGTTTACATCTCGGTGCGTGTCTGACTTTTTCGGGCTGCCAAATCCTAGGTGCTGCGCCAGGTCCAGAGCAAACCGGTCGACCAGAGCATGTTTGTCAAAAACATCCTGTTCGTTTACCTGCTGCAAAAAATCAGCCAGCAATTCATAAACTAAAATATTTGGGTGCTCGTCTGCGGTCATCTTCAGCATCAGCTCGGCCACATAAAATCCAACTGCTGCTTTCTTCAGATCCTCATGAAGACTTCGAAACTGTCTGATAGTTTTCGCACCGATCAAAGTTGGTAGATGACTTCCAGTAAGCTCAAGCTCTACTTCAGACAGATCAATCAGGCAGTGATTGAGTTTGCTTGCTGGTCTGCGCACAGCTTTGGCCAGAAAACGAACTTTGCCCAGCTCTTTGGTCCAACTGGTCACAATTTGATCGGCTTCTCTGTAGTTTTGTTTCTTTAATATGATGCCTGTGAGTTTTTTGTATTTCATTTCAAGCTAATCGTCAGCTTTTTGCCATCTATTTCTACTTCTTCCCCGCCAGATGCCGCAGCAATCTTATCCACATAAGTCTTTTTCGTATCAAAAAGCGCAAAAGCTGCTTTTAATTCGCTATCATCTGTATCATACGATAAATTGACCGTTTCGCCAACCTTTAGGCCTTTTTGCTTGCGCATTTCCTGCACAGCACGCTCTATTTCGCGTGCCAAACCTTCCTTTTTCAGTTCTGGGGTAATATTTAAGTCGAATTCCAGCTTGTCACTGAACTTCACAGACTTCACATTTAGTTCATCAGCCAGAATCTCTTCAAATTCTGCTCCAAGCTGATTGCCAGCATAGACGAAAGACTGAAGCGGCTGACGTAATTTGATATTCGCCGCTTTGCGCAAACTGTGGCCTTGTTCCACAAGATCTCTGACTAATGACATCTGAGCCAAAAGGGTTCTTTGTTCGGTTCTTAAGTCTTGTTTCTCTGGCCAGGCAGTTAAGTGCACGGACGAGACCCCCTCTAACTCCCCCTTAAAAGGGGGAGAATTTTCCGACTCCCCTCCTTTTAAGGAGGGGCTGGGGGAGGTCGTCAAATTCTGATAAATTAACTCTGCTACATAAGGAGTTACCGGTGCCATAAGTTTGGACAAAACCAAAAGACAGTGACGCAATGTCTCAAAAAATTCGTCATCTTTTCGTCCTCGACTTCTTCGGACATACCACGTCGAAAGTTCGTTGATATAATCTTCAATCATTCTAGTAGCGCGGACAGTACTGTAATTATTCAATTCATCTGTCACGCCATTTACCAACTCTTGTGTCTTAGCCACAACCCACTTATCCAGAACTGTCCCCTGCACCCTGTCCCCTGCACCCTGTTTCGGCTCCCAACCCGCCTCATTCGCATAAGTTACAAAATAATTAAACACATTCCACAAAATCAAAATATTTTTGCGATAAATTACTCCGAGCTCTCGCTCAGAAAAATTCAGGTCTTCTGCCTGCATGACTGCAGAGTTCATGAGATAAAATCGCAAGGCGTCCACACCATAGCGATCGATAATCTCCCACGGATTCGGATAGTTGCGCTTCGACTTGCTCATCTTCGAGCCATCTTCAGCTAGAATCGTACCAGTCGTGAGGACATTTTCAAATGGCGCTGACTCAAACAAAATTTGAGACATGACGTGCATGACATAAAACCAAGCACGCGTCTGCGGGATGTATTCAGCCACAAACTGGCCTTGAAAACATTTCTGAAAAATTTCCTTCTGGTCAAATGGATAGTGATACTCGGCAAACGGCATAGAGCCTGCTTCAAACCAGGAATCAAAAATTTCCGTGACTCTGTGAGCGTCTTTGCCACATTTCTGGCATTTCAAAACCACATCATCAATATATGGACGATGCAAATCCACGATGCTGATATCTAACTCAAAAACTTCCTCGTATTTAGGATACTCTCTTTCTGATCCGAGATGCTGCTGTAAAACCCATAATGGATCACCATGAGATACAACCAAAATCCTTTTGCCAGTGTATTTTTCGTTGATTTCATTTAGGAAATCTAACATTCTTTCTTTGACTTGGTTCCAGTTTTCTCCATTCTTCGGAGCTGTAGTCAAGCGGTCAAATTTTGTAGCAAACTCATCCTGATATTCTTTTTCTGATTTTCCATCAAATATTCCTGTATCGTATTCGCGCAGTCTCGGATCGGTCTGTACTTCTTTACCCAAAGTCTTGCCGATGATCTCAGCTGTGGTTTTGGTTCGCAAAAAATCAGAACTAAAAATCAAGTCCACTCCTTCTGCTTTCAGCTTCTTGCCAACTCTTTCAGCGCGCTTGAAACCTTCTTCTGTAAGAGGATAATTGTCAGTCTCGATTTTTGAGCTAACTATCCCTGAAACATTTTTTGTCGATTCCCCGTGTCGACTAAACAAAAAAGTGTTTCGCTTAAGTCCCAACTCAGCCACACTTCCCACCACTGTGGCATGGCCTTCGTCACATTTCCAAACTGGAATCGGGTTGCCCCAGTATCTATTCCGAGAAATATTCCAGTCAGGAGCTGCTTCTACACTCTTTTCGTAGCGGCCGTGCTTGAGATGGCCTGGATACCAGTTCATCTGCTTTTCGTTTGTTTTCAATAAGTCTGGTTTGATCTTCTGGACATTTACAAACCAGGCAGGGATCGCGTTATAAAACAAAGTTGTGCCGCAACGCCAACAGTGCGGATACGAGTGCTGGTGCTGCTTTTTTTCAAACAACAGTCCGCGCGCTTCCAAATCTTTTTTGATAACTTTTTCAGAATCTTTAAAGTACTGGCCTCTGATGAGGTCCGGAGCCTTGTCATTAAACTTACCTTTTTCATCAAGCAGTGGCACGACTGGTAAGCCGACTTTCAGCCCAAGATTGTAATCGTCTTCGCCATATACAACTGCGGTATGCACTACTCCTGTGCCTTCTTCTGTGTTTACAAAGTCCGCCGCGTAGACTTTGAACGCATTTTCTTCCCCTTTCTCCCCTTCCACCCATTTCTTCCCAAACAATGGCTCGTATTCTAGACCTACAAGATTTTTCCCCTTGATTACCTCGTAATCCTGAACTTGTTTCAGGATCTCTTTCTCGCGTTCTTTCGCCACAATATAATATTCCTCGCCAACTTTGACTTTCACATAATCAATATCCTGGCCAACCGCCAATGCTACGTTACCTGGCAAAGTCCACGGTGTAGTCGTCCAAGCGAGAATATAAGTATCGCCCTCTACCCTCACCCCTCTACCCTCACCCCTCACTTTGAACTTCACTGTCACAGCTTCCTCAGTCACTTCTTTATAACTATTGTCCATGGCCACTTCAAAATTCGAAACTGGAGTCTCACAGCGCGGGCAATAAAGCAAAACTTTTCGGCCTTCGTAGATCAATCCCTTCTCGTAAACTTGCTTGAAAGCCCACCAGACGCTCTCCATGTAGTCGCGGTCCATGGTCTTATAGGAATTATCAAAGTCGACCCAGCGCGCGATGCGACGGATTGTCTTGCGCCACTCAGCTACGTACGTCAGGACCATGCTGCGACATTTTTCATTGAATTTTTTTATGCCGAGTTTCTCGATGTCTTTTTTGCCAGAAATCCCAAGCTCGCGCTCAACGATCTCCTCGATCGGTAGACCATGACAGTCCCAGCCCCAGCGACGACGGACAAATTTGCCATTCATAGTCTGATATCTGGGCACCAAATCTTTCACCACTGAAGCGAGAATGCTGCCATAGTGAGGCACACCAGTAGCAAACGGCGGGCCATCATAAAAAGTATACGGTTTACCGTCTTGGGTTTGCTTTAAAGATTTTTCGAAAATCTGACTCTCTTCCCAAAACTTCAGTATCTCTTCTTCAAGTTTCGGAAAATCAGGCTTTGGATCGATGGGTTTGAATTTATTCATATTGATAATCACATTTCTTCTAATGCTTGAATTCCTAGTAAATCAAGGCCAATTTTCAGAGTTTCTTTGGCTCTCATAACCAATGCTAGCCTGAAATTTTTCTTATTTTCATCTTTTTCCGCCATCACCGGTGACTCGTGATAGAATTTGTTCATCAGTGTAGCAAAGTTATAAAGATAATTCGCTAAAATATTTGGCAAATAGTCTCTTAAGCTATCCTCTACAACTTCTGATAAAATAGATGATTTAAAAAGTATTTCTCGTTCTGTTTGAGTCATAACTGTCCCCTGTAACCTGTCCCCTGTAACCTGTCCTGCTTTCCTCAAAATACTACTCAGCCTCGCGTGAGCATACTGCACATACGGCCCGCTGTCTCCTTCGAAGTCCATTACCTCATCCCAGTCAAACTCAATGTCACTGTGGCGATTGTGTTTGAGATCGAAATATTTCAGTGCTGCTTTTGAAACCGCCTTAACTACTTGTTCTTTATTTTTCAAATCTGGATTTTTTTCTTCAATAATTTTTGCGACCTTCTCTTCGGCTTGGCCAATCACGTCATGCGCCAAAACCATATTGCCTTTTCGAGTAGACAGCGCTTCGCCCTTGAAGCTGATAAATCCGTAATCAATATGCGTCCCCATTACACCCCTTTCTCCCATTTCCCCCATTAACTTTAGAATTGCAAAAAGCTGTTTGTAATGCAGGGACTGTCTGTTGTCGACCACATAAAGATGCTGAGTGAAGCCTTGCTGTTTGGCAAAAATAAAAGTGGCCAAGTCACGCAAAAGATAAGTCGTGCCCCCGTCTGACTTGATAATTAAAGCGACCCCGAGTCCTTGATTTTCTAAATCAACAATCTGCGCACCTTGCGATGACTTTAAAACTTTCGAACTTTCTAACTTTTTAACTACATCAGGCATTTTATCTTCATAGAAGCTCTCTGGCCAATGGTGATCAAATGGCAAAATGTCCATGAGATCATTTATCTGCAAAAATTCTTTCATGCTAGTTTCCACCAGCTGCTGCCAAATTTTTCGATTCTCTGCGTCACCTTGCTCGAGTTTTACGAACTCTTGCTTAGCAGCTTCTTTCTGTGATTCATCAGCATTGAGCTGCGCATAGAGTTTGTCATTAACCTCGCCGAATTTTTTCTGAGCCAAGATCAAATACCCAAACTGAGTCCCCCAGTCACCCATGTGAGTGTCGGATTCCACTTGATGTCCTGAAAACAAAAGCATGCGCTTAATCGCATCGCCTATGATCGCAGTCCGCAAATGCCCCATATGCAAAGGCTTGGCAATGTTCGGCTGAAAGTACTCCAGAAGTATTTTCTGATTTTCTTCTCCCCTTGCGGGAGAAGATGTCCGGTCGAATGACCGGACAGATGAGGGGGCCAAAAGCTCCTCTGTCCTCAATCTAAAATTTATAAACCCCGGACCTGCCACTTCCACTTTTTCAAACATGCTCTTATCGATTTTTTCGACCAAATCTTTGGCCACGTCCAAAGGCTTTTGCTTCAGCAGCTTGCTCAAAACTAAAGCAGCATTAGTCGCATAGTCGCCAAACTTCGGATCTGGATAAGTCACGTCAAAACTGACCTCTTGCCCAGCCGCTTTTTGTATCAATTGTTTGACTTTATCTCGCGTTAGCATGGGTTTATTATATCTGATAAAATAAGCTTAATCCAGTTTATTAGACCTCCCCTACCCCTCCTTGAAAGGAGGGGTAAACTGCAGTTATTTCTCCTCCTTTTAAGGAGGAGATCAAGAGGAGGTCTCGACGCTTATGCCAACGCTTGCCAACAATCGAAAGGCTTTTCATGATTACTCAATCGAAGACATGGTTGAGGCGGGCTTGGTGCTATCTGGCCACGAAGTCAAAAGTATCAAGAACGGTCAAGCGACACTGACCGGTGCTTATGTGACAATCAGAAGCGGCGAGGCTTGGCTGCGCAACGCTTACATCGGCAAATACAAGCAAGCCTCAGGACTCGAAGGTGTAGATGAATCACGGGAACGAAAACTTCTGCTTCATAGAAAAGAAATTGAAAAACTCCAATCAAAAAGTAAAGAAAAAGGACTGACACTCATCCCGCTCGAACTTTACACGCATAAAAGTTTTATCAAACTCAAAATCGGCCTCGGGCGTGGCAAAAAACAATTCGACAAACGCGATTCAATCAAGAAAAAAGAACAAAAACGCAAAATTGATAGAACAATTCGGACCAGAGTTTAAGCTTGACTTTTTGTAAGCCGCATTGTATAAATAATATAAGCTTTAATTAAAAACTATGAAAAAAATCTCAAATATAGCCCTCACTTTAGCACTCTTATTTTCAGCACAATTAGCTTCTGCCAACCATACCTGGAGCACTTATCACTGGGCTCGCACAGCGAATCCGTTCACGATTAAGCTTGGTGACAATGTGAGCGCTGTTTGGAAACCGATTTTAAACACTGCTTCTACTGACTGGACTGCTTCAAGCGTACTTGATACGACTATAGTGCCGGGGCTCAGCAATGTCCGAACTTGTAAGCCCACCACTGGACGAGTCGAAGTTTGTAACAACAAATACGGCAACAACGGCTGGCTAGGACTGGCATCCATCTGGGCTAGTGGCGAGCATATCACTCAGGGTACAGTCAAACTCAATGACACTTACTTCGGCACGCCGACCTACAACACCACTGCCTGGAGAAATTTGGTGAGCTGCCAAGAAATCGGTCACACTTTCGGTCTCGATCATCAAGACACAAACTTTAACAATCCAAATCTTGGTACTTGCATGGACTACACCAATGACCCGACTACCAATCAATTCCCAAATCAAGGCGACTATGATCAGCTACTTTGCATTTATGATCCTGCGAAGTTCGGCCAGACTCTAACCTCTGGCCCTCACTCGTGCACTGGCACAGGACATCTCGACGCTGTCACTACAGTTGGCCAAAAACTCGGCAGCAGCAATGCAGACATCGACCACAACGACGTCTCGACCTGGGGCAAAGCTATCCGCTTCTCGTCAGACAAAAAGTCCGTGCTATTTGAGAAGGATCTAGCCAATGATCAGAAAGTTTTCACATTCGTCGTCTGGGCGCAGTAGTCATTGACAAATATCATTGCTTAGGCTATTATATTAAGTCTTAAATTAATCAATTAATAAGAAGCTAAATTATGCCAAGAACAACCAAGGCCAGGGAAAAAAGCAAAACCAATACAGGATTTCAATCTAAAGAAGTACGCGATTTCGTGCCTCAGCCAGTTATGCTGTTTTGGCAAAAGCCAATTCACACCATAGCCGCTTTGGCTTTGGTTGTATATGCATTGCAGCCACTTTTCGCATCCGCAGTTGCTACACCTACTATCAATCTAGGAGCATCCTCTGGCGGCTCTGGAAGCGTAGTATCTATAAGCGGAGCACATTTCCACAACGGAGATACAATTACAGTTACCATTACTGGTCATTCGGGTAACATCTCAACTTCTCCCATAACTGTAAGTGGTAATACTTTTTCTGGGACGATCACTATCCCAGGTGATGCCACTTTAGGCGCAGATACAGTCACCGCCAGTGACACGCATTCAAACAGCGCTAATGCGTCTTTCACTGTCAAGCTCACCCCCACAGTCTCTGTTACCAATCCGCCCGTAACTTATAACGGCTCACCTCAATCTGCGACAGTATCAGGCTCAGTTGCTGGGACTGTCAGCGATATCAAATACAATGGCTTGTCTACAGCCCCAACTAATGCCGGAACTTATCCGGTTACTGCTGATTTTACTCCCACAGATACTTCGACCTATAACAGCCTGAACGATGCTTCAGCAGGAAACTTTACGATCAACACTACTACTTCTGCTACTGTTATTTCTTGTCCCGAATCAGAGACATATACTGGTTCAGCAATTACTCCATGCTCTGCTACTGCAACTGGCGCTGGCGGTTTGAATCAATCAGTTAGTGTCAATTACACCAACAATATAGACGTCGGCACTGCATCGGCTGACGCGACATTTGCCGGTGACTCTAATCACACCGGAAGCTCTGCCACAGAACAAAATTTTGAAATTACTACTAAACCGATCACAGTCACAGCGACAGGTGTCAACAAAGTTTTTGATGGAAACAGCGACGCTACTGTAGTCCTTGGCAGTACTGATATCGTAGAAGGAGATGATGTCTCATTGGACTATGACTCTGCGTCCTTTGCGGATTCAGACGTAGGAACAGATATAGCTGTTCACGTAGAAGGCATCAGTATTGCCGGGGGTGAAGATGCATCCAACTATAGTCTGAATAACGCTGTAGCTGATACTAGCGCTGATATAACAGAACAAACAGCAGATGTCAGTCTCGTCACAGAAGACCTAACCCAAACTTACAATGGTAGCCCGAGAACAGTGGGAGCTTCTGTATCCCCAGAAGAAGCAGGCCCAGCGTCAGTGCTTTATGAAGGCAGTCCTACTGCACCGACCAACGCTGGTAGCTACGATATCGTGGCTCTAGTGACAAATCCCAACTATTCTGGCTCAGCCTTAGGAACCCTGACTGTAAACAAAGCCAATCAAACTATCAATTTTGGTGAACTAGCTGACAAAACTTTTGGTGATGCTGATTTTGAAGTCTCAGCCAGCGCAAGCTCAGAGCTTGCGGTCAGCTTTGGCGCAGAAGGACAATGTACTGTAAGTGAGAACTTGGTCCATCTGACTGGAGTTGGTAGCTGTACTATCACTGCTAGTCAGAGCGGAAATGGCAACTATAATGCTGCGCCTAATGTCGCGCAGTCATTCAATATCTCTGAAGCTTCCACTCTAGAAATCACGAATGAATCACACAACACTCCTGATATCTCTGCTGTCACGATCACCTGGACGACTAACCATGTAGCTACCAGCCGCGTGATCTACGACACTGTCTCTCACTCTGATCTCGGTGAGCCATCTAACTATGGCTATGCCCACTCTACAGAAGAGACAGATACTGGTGAAAGCATGACTACTACTCACTCAGTTACAGTCACTGGCCTTACTGCCAGCACTCTATACTTCTTCCGAGCCGTATCTCATGGTTCTCCAGAAGTAGTTGGCGATGAAATTTCTGCTACAACTGACAACCCAGCACCGCCAAGCGGTGGTAGTGGTACTACCGGTACCGGTGGCGGCGGAAATGGTGGTAATGGTGGCGGCACAGTAGCTGGTATCAGTACTGGCCCTGGTGGCTCAGGTAATCCTGGGTACCCAACTCCGTATGCATATCCCACACCTGCTTATCCAACTCCTTCTACAGACTTTGGATCCACAGGCTCTGGATCAAACACAGGTTCAGGAAGCTACTCATATCAATACCAGACACCAGCCACTGGTGGTTCCAATGGCAGCGGAAATCAGCAAACTCAGCCAGAAAATAATCAAGGCGAAGTCTCTGGCACTGAAGTTGCTCAAGGCAACAATTCCACAGGCTCAGACAACAGTCAGCCAAACAAAGGTTTATCGAAACTGCAATGGCTACTTCTGATCCTCGGAGGACTTATCGTCCTCGGTGTCGGCGGCTGGATGCTGTTCTAAACTGAAAATACTAAAACCCCTCGCCAGAGGGGTTTTTGATTTGATTATTCTGGTAGACCAGAACTGATCAGGCGGAAACTGCTTTGGCTTTAAGTTAGCCAAATTTACTGTGGTTGGTCTCTTCGGCCTCTTTTTGAGAAACTTGTCTCGATATCTCGTCTATTACTTTTCTAACAGTCCCCTCATCTCGAGAAAACCCAGTTTCTCCTTGACTTGTTAGGATCGTGAGCTGTGTTTTTGGTCTTTCATAAACCCCTCTTGGTAAAGTCAGGGGCAAGGCATCCCAAACTGTTAAAGTTGTCTCCCAATTTTCGCCTTCCTTCGTAGGGTGAGGAACAGTCAAATTATAAGTGTACGAATGACCCAGCCATTCTCGACCTGCGATTATTCTATTATCACTCCCATCAGTTAGGAGCGAAATCTTAGCTTTCCCTGAAAGAATATTCTCAACTGTTGTTGGTTTGCTAAACGGACCCTCTCTGCGTTCTTGTTGTGACATAAAGTTTTATTAATTGCTTTTATATTAGCAAAAACCTTTAAATTGAACAATTAGTTTTCCGAGCTCTTCTGGTCTCAGTTTTGGCAAACTAAAAACCGCTCATGATTGCGGTTTTTATCATACAATCTGGTGGAGCTGGGGAGAATTGCACTCCCGTCCAGAAGATTTTCACAAACACGTCTACAAGTTTATTCTCGCTTGAATACTTAAACTATAAAAGCGAGACCAAAACAGTTTAAGTTTGCCTTAAGTGTCCTTTGATCGTCAGGCGTCGGTCAAAGTAAGTCTACAGATATAACACCGGAGGTCCTCTTGCAGACGAAGAAGTCCCGGTGCAGTCTCACTGTTAGGCGAGAGCTGGAGCAAAGCTGAGAGCAGCCAAAGCTGTCTTAACTTTGTTTACCAATGAATTGGCAATTATGATTTGCCTTTTCTTTTTAACCGAGAGAATAGGCTAATCGGACTTGCAGTATTTATGAAAGAACTCCTGTCGAAGCTATACAGCCCCACGGACAGACATTATAACTCCACTTGACCCTTGGGTCAATTTAGCGTATAATTCTTGTGATTCAGTATTAAATTAAAGTTATCTTAAAAGCTCGCATCAACAATCAAATACGTGTTCCTGAAGTCAGAGTCATCGAAGCTGACGGGAAAATGGTTGGGGTCATGAAGATCGAAGAGGCTCTAGCTCTTGCCAAGGAGCGCGAAGTCGACCTAGTCGAAGTCTCGCCTCAGGCTCGCCCGCCAGTAGTCAAGCTTCTTAATTACGACAAATACCGCTACCAGCAGGAAAAGCAGGCTCAGGAAGCGAAGAAGAAGGTCAAGAAGGTCACCATGAAAGGTGTCCGCCTCTCAGTCCGTATCGGCGAGCATGACCTCTCATTTAAAGCCAAACAGTCCGGCGAATTTATCGAGGAAGGCAACAGAGTCAAAATTGACGTAGTCATGCGCGGCCGCGAGCAAGCTCACCCCGAACTAGCATTTGATCTGCTGAAAAAGTTTCAAGAAAAAATCTTAATTGAATTTACCAAAGAGGCTGGCCCTACGAGGATGGGCAACACTGTTTCAGTCATCCTAGGACCACAGAGTAAAGCGTAATTCGTTTATCGGCAGCGCGACGCGTTTCGGTAACCGTTAGACGATACGCGCAGCTCCGCCGAATAACCCTTAACGCATTCAAAAATATGCCCAAACAGAAGACGAACAAGAGAATCGCCAAAACTTTCTGGAGAACTGGATCAGGAAAGCTTATGAGTCGCAAGAGCGGCCAAGCTCATTTTAATTCCAGAGAATCTGGAAATACGACCAAGAATAAACGCCGAGATTTGGTAGTTCACAAGACCAACCAAAGACTCGGATTATTAATCGCGAAATAATATGACAAGAGTTAAACGCGGAGTTGCCGCACACAAGCGCAGAAAATATTTCCTCAAAAGAACCAAAGGCTTTACCAACCGCAGACGGACAAACGCAATTGCTGCCAAAGAAGCTTTGCTTCATGCTGATTCCTATGCCTATGGTCACCGCAGACTTCGCAAGCGAGATTTCCGCAAGCTCTGGACTATCCGTATCAATGCCGCTTCCCGAGAGCAAGGCCTAAGCTTTAGCAAACTCATGGGCACTATGCGCAAGCAGAACATTGGCCTAAACAAAAAGATGCTAGCCGAGCTCGCCGTGCGCAATCCCCAAGCCTTCGAAGCATTGGTCCAAAGCGTGAAATAAAAAATGAAACTTCATCTGGTTGATGAACAAATCAAAAAACTTTCTGATATCGCGGCAGATTTGGGCTTAATCATGGTCGCGTCTGTAATTTTACCAGCTATTTTGCAAGATAAAGTTAATTTACTTGAATCTGCTATCGGTTCAGTCATCGCTTTACTTTGTTGGCTAACTAGTTTAAGATTATTAAAGAAAGCCTAAAAACATGCTTATTGTTTATCTTATCTCCGCAGTACTATTACTCATAATAATACTTTTGGCATTGCCCACTCTCATCGAGCGAAGCCGCCGACAGTAAATGCCCAAAAAGCTCCAAGCAATCACCAAGGGCTCCCAAATTATAGATCAAATCTTCTGGGAGCTTTTAAGTTTGTTGAAAACCAGAAAAAATCTAACTGAGCAGTCTCTAGCCAGCTTTATTCGCAAGCGGACTAAACAACTTGGGGGTTCAGGCATGGCTTTCCCGCCCATCGTATCATTTGGTAGCAGTTCTGCTGAGATTCATCACAAACCAAGCAAAAAGAAAATCGCCCGCAATAACTTTCTCATGCTAGACTTCGGCGTGAAAGTCGCAGACTTCTGCTCTGACTTTACCCGTACACTATTTATCGGCAAACCAACCAAGCTTCACGAAAAAATTTACAATACTGTACTGCGAGCTCAGCTTGCGGCGATCATAAAAGTGAAAGCTGGAAACTATGGTGATGAAGTGGATCATGCTGCTCGCAGGATTATCAACCATGCTGGCTTCGGCAAACTTTACAACCATGGCACAG
Source organism: uncultured Candidatus Saccharibacteria bacterium (assembly GCA_964405805.1). Classification (GTDB taxonomy): domain Bacteria; phylum Patescibacteriota; class Doudnabacteria; order UBA920; family O2-02-FULL-48-8; genus CAYOPE01. The sequence continues at coordinate 25,235 of CAYOPE010000007.1, forward strand.
GCCACGGTGTGACCGAGAAAATTCACGATTTACCGAACTTTAAACCAAACTCAGGTGACGTGATCCGAGCTGGTGATGTGGTCACTGTCGAACCAGGGATCTATCTTCCCCACCGCTTCGGTGTGAGAATCGAAGACATGATCATCGTGAACAATAAACCAAAAATACTCTCCAAAGTGCCAAGGGGATTTAGAGATGTAATTATTAAAGAATAAACCCATTGCGAGGCGGCCGGAGTTATCCTTGAGGATCCACATGGCGGCCGACGAAGCAATCTTAAACCATGCATGAAGAGTTTGCAGTATATATCATGACCAACTTTAAGAATACTGTATTATATACAGGTTCCAGCACAGGTCTTAAAGCCAGAGTCTGGTCTCATAAACAGAAACTAGTCCCTGGTTTTACTAAAAAATATAATATTACTAAACTAGTCTACTATGAAGCCTGTCCAGACTATGATTCTATGTTAGCGCGAGAACAACAGATCAAAGCCGGTTCTAGGGCTGACAAGATTAAGCTGATTGAATCTCTAAATCCTACTTGGAAAGACCTCTACGATGACCTAGATTAAGATCGCCACGCGACTGCCCAAGCTAATTCTCAATACAAAAGCAGTCGCTCGCGATGGGTAAAAAAAGCAGATGCAAAAATTCAAAAACGCCCCTGGGTTCCAGAGGCGTTTTCTAATTATTCTTACTTAGTTGTAGTCGTGCCCTTCAAACTATCAATCAGCTTATCCAGCGCTGACGTGTCGCCTTTCGCGCCTGCGACAATGTCTTTGGTTTTCTCAAACTCAGCCAAAGCATTGGCCTTATCGCCCTTCTGCTGATAGATGAGCCCCAGCGAGTAGTGAGCATTGGCATGATTAGGCACGAGCTGAATCACAGCTGAGAACAGCTTCTGCGCATCATCATAATTCTTCTGATTATAAGTCACGACGCCGTCTTCAAACAGGACGTCGGGATTGGTTGGGAATAAAGCCACGGCCTGATCTAGCTTCTTTTTCGCATCCTCAGCTTTGTTACCAGCGACTAAAATTCGAGATAGCTGAATGTAAAATTCTGGCAGATCTGACTTCATGTCTATGGCTTTATTGAGCTCCGCCTCCGCGTTCTTCATGTTTTCCGGGTCATACTTCACTTCCCCGCTCTTCGAGTCCTTGCTCGCAGCTGCGGCAAAGTAGGCCTGACCCAGCTGATAGTGCAGTGCTGGATTATTCGAATCCTTACTAATCGCTGTTTGTAGAGACTGAATTACAAATTTATCCACGCCTGAAGCCAGAGGCTTGATGCTGGCGTAAAACTGAGCTAATGCCTGCCAGTTGGAAGCTTTTTCTGGAGAAATATCTACAGCTTTCTGCCCAGCTGTAATCACATCTGAAATCCAAGACTGAATTTGATTCGTGTCTGGCTTCTGCTTGGCCGCTTCCTGCGAAACTTGAAAAATCAAATCTTGGCCAAGCGCTAGATAGTAGACATCGCGATAAGGATTAAATGAAATTGCGCGAGCAAGCTTGTTCGTGGCTAGAGTGAAGTCTGGCTTATCTTTGGCTAACTCTTTCAAGCCCGAAGCATAAGCCACTTCCCCGCCATAGATGGTGGCTTCGAAGAACACTCCGACCAAAAGTAAAGCCATGACGAGTAGTGACACAAACATCCACGACAGCGCAGCTCTCGGAGATGCTGAGAAAGAGAGATCCCGATCATCAGTTTCCGCTTCGCGCATGTGAGCTGTAGCCATAAATCCGGCAAGCCCTAACCAGAATAAGAGATAGAAAACAGTATTGAAGAAGTAGAAGAAATGAGCGATGTACAGAGACAGCCAGAGCATGAAAAACCCAAAGCTGTAGCCCCATGCTGGATGGTGCTGCTTGCGGATGAGATGAAACAGCGCGTAAACCAAAAACAAAATACTCATCAGCTCAAACACGATCAGACCCAGCAATCCTGTCTCAATTCCCAAATTTGCAATTTCTGAAGACGCTCTATCAAAAGTCAGACTCCAGACAATACTTTTGTTCAGTTCAGTTGGCTTGATATCACCAAAGGCGATACCAGTGGTGCCAGGACCTGAGCCAATTAACGCTTTTCTAAACCCAGATGTCAGTGAATTTTTCACGAGAGACCAGGTCGTCTTGTTTGAGAGCTGAATTTCTACTGGCAACTTGACTGGAACCAAGTTTCTCGGATTGATAATGTTTGGTAAAAATTGAAATGCTACAAACAAAACTGCAATCACAAGTACTAGCAATGGTTTCCAAAACCAGTTCGCTGATGACTGCGAAGCCAGAGTCATGGACAGAGCCATGAAAGCGACCATGCTTAGGCCCAGCACGAGCCAGCCGACAAATGCATTGGTCAAAATCATGATGACTAGACCTACTAGAGTCAGAAACACCAGTGTCCACTTTTTTAACTTCGTCCTGTGGCTTGAGAAAAACATCATCCATTGGAAATAGACAATCGAGATGGCTGCGAAAATGGATAGTCCGGCCAAGCTTCGCACAACTGGATTAAACCCGACATTGTGTGTAAACAAGCCAGGCAAAATAAATGCGCCGAGGAGCTGCAGCAAACTTAAGACTAATCCGAGTCCCATACCAGCTGCCAGATAATCCGTGGCTTTGCGCACAGTTTTTTCTGATTGCAAATTATTTACAAGCAAGAAATACAAAAGTACCAGCGCTACGACAGAGATCAGGCTCCCTGTGAAGCGGCCGTGGTAGCCGAGAAACGATGAGACTTTATCAATCGAAGTGAAGCTGCTAACTGCATAAACTGCCAAATAAGCTAACACGAGGTAGTCAATCGAGGTTTTCACCCATGAGACATGTCTAGTGGTCAGGACTTTCACCACCCAGGCTCCGAGCATGACCACGACAGCTAGGAACAATAAGTTTTGCTTATTAAACTCTAGCGCCTCGCTAGTAAAGCTTGTATAAAAAATCGGCACTAAAAGAAGTAAGGCGTAAAGACAGAAATGAATCAGCTTATTTGCCCCATGCACATTGGCTTTCTGTTCATGATGCATCTCGCCGCGAGTCTGAGCAGTATCCTCAGACATAAGAGCCGCAACCGGTGATTTTTTTCTTATAAAATCAAGCATTTTGTTGTTCTTTCTAATTATTTGCTCAAGTTATCTACAGCGAGTATAGCATAATGAAAACCCCCTGTAAAAATCAGGGGGTGGTTGTTTCCGGCGCTGGCGGAGGAGGATTGTCCACGGGTGGCGAGGTATCAGTTGGCGGGGTCGCAGTACTCGAATCCGCGGGAGGAGGAGAAGTAGTATCAGTACCAGAGACTTCCCCGCATTTGCCTGGGGTCTTTACAAACTCCCCATTCGCAATCGTGACACAGTAGTATGCGCCAGTCACTGTATCTTTCATGTTTATACCCTGATCCACTGTCAGAATTTTCACGACCAGGTTGCCATCAGCATCCATAGTAAAATTCTGGTTTGCTGTACCCTGCGCTAAAGAAGCATTGAGCGCTGCCGTCAGGTCATGAATCTTCTGGTCAAGCGCCTGTATCCCTAGCCACTCAGCCATCATGACATCTTGACCATTGACATGCAGATCATCTCCTCTCTGTAGTACTGGATAGAATTCTTGAGCGATAAAGCCTAGGATGTTTTGGCAGTCTGGACCAGTACAGTATTCTGGTTTCCAGTCAAAGGTTCGGACAGGAGTAGCATCAATTTTGTCTAGGACGTTATCTACTGTGAAGTCTTGAATATTTGTTTTCCATTCTCTGGAAGAATTGGCTGTAAATGTGGTCGAGCCTGCTGAGATATATGAACCAGTACCAGTATTACAGCCAGTGCCAGTACCACCTAGTTCTAGCAAATGATCTGGGTCTGTACAGTTGATGCCGAGATTACCGCCAGATGTTAAAAGCATTAGCGCAGAACCATTGTTAGGAGCAAAAGCTATACCGAGCCCAGAGTTCGCATTAATATATATATCACTACCGTTATATGATAAATTCCCTTGATGAGAAGTGCCCCAGCTAATCCCTCCAAAGACATCCAGTGCCCAATTAGGGTTAGATGTGCCGATTCCGACATTGCCACCATCAGCTATAAACATACTTGCGTTTGAGGTGGTAGGTGCGGTATCAGTAGATAGAGTCCAGAAACCTAATCCATATGTACCGGCGCTGTTTCTCATAAAGCCTAGTCCACGCAAAGCATTACCAGAAGCCAATTCATACAGCGCAATTTTTCCAGCGATAGAGCTATTACTTAAAGGGTCAGCAGAAGTACCAAAACTTATTTGGCTATATGGTTGAGTCGTCCCCACTGCTACATAACTTGTCGCTCTCAGTCCTCCGCCTAGTCCCAAATCTCCGCTATTATCAACCGCGAAAAGAGAATTGTGAGCTTGCCAGCCGACGCCAAACAGTGTGTCGGAAATTCCCTGGGCATTATTTCCTCCGCCCGAAGCAATTTCAGAAAACCCGCCTCCACCGTTTCCACGCTGCAACTGCAAATATGTATCGTAACCTGGAGTTCCCAATCTAATAATGTTATTGTCTGTGAGATTATTGCCTATCAGCGCACTTCTAGGCAGAACTATATTTCCATTTGTACCGTTTATGGTAACTTTATTTATGGTCGCA
>CAYOPE010000008.1:0-29755 GCA_964405805.1 uncultured Candidatus Saccharibacteria bacterium
TCACCATTTCTATCTAACCGACCATCAATAGCTGCTGGGACTTGCAGTCATGTTCTATCCATAAAGACTTGTTATGAGAGTAAGCAAGAATTTATAACTAATGATCCGGGTACCAAATACGGTGAGGGATATACTTACTCATACGAAACTGTTTATAAAGCAATGGTCGACTATCCTACAGGAAATCACGGCTCGCAAGAGGGAAGACCCAAGGCCATGATTTCGATTTCGAAATAACTAAAAACCGGACGATCGCGCACGAGGTGCGACGACCGCCCGGTCAGCCGGACAGCTTGCTCAGCTTGGACAGAAGATCAACCCAAAATTTGCATTGCTGTTTGAGGTTGCGCCACAGACGGGGTATGGGTGCTGGCGCACCTGGAAGTTCTCTTTCGAATTTTTCGAGCTGCCTTTCCAGCTCGCTGTAGTGTTTCTGGTTATCCTCGATGAGCGAGCGGACGGCAGCGCAGAGTCGTTTGAGTCGAAGGACATCAGCCTTGCTTTTGCTTAGCTCGGCCTTCAGGTCTTTCAGCTCACGACCTTGATCCTGGCTTGCTTTTGCCTCGACGTCTGAGACTTGGGGTAACTCTTTAGCGACACGCAGCTCTTCTCGGAGTCTCTCGAGATCCCGCTGAGCTCGTGAGTAGTGTACCCTTAAAGCCGCCAGCTCAGTTCGTTCTCCGTCACGAGCCTCCGCTAGTTCGGCCCGGGTTTTTTTCAGCTCATCGTTAATACGCCGGATAATTCCCTCAAGTTCTTGAATCCTTCTATGAGCAGCATCGAAATCCACTCGAAGCTGCTTACTTTCACCTGAAGCAGGCGATCGGGCAGCTGCGAGTTCTGCCTTGGTCTTCCAAAGCTCAGACACAAGAGTGGCAATTTGTGAAGCAGATCGATCTCGATCGCACTGTGCCCGCTCTGATGCCTCCTGGGCGCTCTGTAAGTCTAGTCGCAACCTTTCGTTTTCTACCCGCAAGCGCTCCACGATCAGCTGCAATTCAGAATGAGCCTCTTGGCCGTTCCCACTAGAGTCGTCAGGTTCGAATTCCTCTTCACTGATTTTTGCCGCAGGCAATGGTGGTAAACGGCGATCTAGCATGTCCCGAAGCTTGGTCAGACTTGACGAGCCTACGTAAAGCGCGATGCGATCCTTTATATTACGGTTGCCGTTGACTTTATCTTCAATCGCTTTACGCGCCTTGGCACTTATCGAGTCATCGATCCAGATAGTCTTAGTATTGTCCGATAGTCCCTGGACAGCCACGAGAGCCTGCGTTTCGTTCAAAAAAATAGCGCCACGTGCCCGATACGTACTTCGGTATGCGTCCGGCATTCCAGATTCGATCACCAGGGCCAGAGGCCCTGCCGCGGGCTTTGGTCCTGTCATGGAATCCTCCTTGAATGCCATGATTATAGCATAGAGAAGAGCGGTTCCACGAAAGGAACTGTTCCATTAGGTTTAGCAAAAAAGCGGCAGGGAAGAATATATAAAATAACTTTAAATATTAGTTCTTATTAGCTTAGTGGGTAAGATGATAGAGATCTGAGTACAGGGAAGGGCCAAAAAACCTAGATTCAAAGATAAAGATCTTGTCGCACAATGTATCTTATGCGACGCATCAAATAATTAAACCTAACTGCGTCGCATAAGATTTGCGAGATTGTTGCGTACGTATATTCTCTACCCTTTAGGTACGTCGCAAAATCTCGCGCAGTCTTTTTTTGAAAATAGAAAATTGCTACTTGAAAATTCAAAAGCCGATCTAAAAGATCGGCTTTTATGCTCTCCCCTATTTTATAGGAAATCAAGGGGATTGTAAGTTGCGCCAAAGGGAACACTGTAGGCGCCATAAACATTTGTATATTTGCCATCTGTCACGCCATATCCTTCTGCATCCATAACTGTGAAATGCAAATGGTAGCCGCGATGTGGACCGTAAAGCAATCTTGTTGTATTTCCAGTATTGCCTTCAAAGCCGACTAGATCACCTTGTTTGAGGGTTTGTCCAGCACTTACTCGGAAGCCACTCATGTGTCCGTAGAGCGTAATTATTGGATGAGTTTCAAATTTACCTGTGTCATGCTTAACTGCTACCCAGTTACCATACGCACCACTTCCCGTACCTGTGTTCACCACAGTGCCGTCAGCTGCTGCATAAATAGGTGTACCTGGAGGCGCTGCAAGATCAATGCCATTATGAAAAGTATATCCAAGGCTCGTAAATCCAGTTCTACCGTAGCCCTGGGTCAGTGTGCCGTCCATAGGCCACGCCAGTAAGCCGTGATTTGCTCTTAGCCTTCTATTCCCTAGCTTTGCTGATATGGCATCATCCAGATCTTCAATTTCTTTATTAAGAGCAAATTCTTGTTTTTCTGAATCTGTCAGAAGCTGCTGGTAAGCTTTCTCTTGTCCTCGTGTTTGATCTAGGATTGATTGCTTGCTCTTTTGCTGGGTTGCAAGTCCTGCTTTGGTCAAATCGAGCTGACTAAGCAGGTCGGAAAGATTTGATCTTTCGGTTTTGAGATCAGCTTGTCTGACTTCTAGGTCAACCTCTAGCTGTTTAATTTTCGTCAGCGCCTCTTGGCTTTGCTCTTGAACACTGCTGGCATACTGAACTTGGTCGATAAATTGCTGAAAATTGTCATTCTCGAGCGCGATTTCAAGCGGCGAGCGCTGATCAAGATCGTTTATATCCGCGACCAAGGTTTTCAGAATAGTTTTTTCTTGAGCGATCTGCGATTCCGTTTTGACAATCTTATCAGTGACATCAGCAATTTCAAGATTTGCAGCGTCAATCTTGTCTTTAGTTGCTTCGATCTGTGCCTTGGTCTCAGCGATTTGCAAACCTAAAATATTTAATTCATTCTTTAAACTATTTGCCTGGCTTTGTCGTTGTTTAATTTCGCTCTGATAGTCAGAAATTTTTTTCAGAATATCCTGGAGCTGCGCTTGCTTTGCTTGCTTCTGCTGAGACAAATCATCTGCTGTTTGGCCAGCAGCCTGAGGCTTGGTGCTTAACGCAAAAACAACCGAAGCAATGAGCAAGCTCGAAAGAAATTTTTTTATTTGATTGCTATTTTGTTTCTCTGATGCGTAGAACATCATGTGTATATTCTAGCACTTTATCGAATAATTGTCCAGGTTGTTACGCCTTAAAAAGTAATTCCGTGGCCTTATTGATTCGTTGCAAAATAATTTCCTTGCCTTTCGGCAGTATACAGATAGCGTCCATGATCTCAAACGGTCCTGGTGATGCCTCGAGACCTGTTAGGGCTACACGCAGTGGCCAGAGAACTTCTCCGGTTTTTAGTTTTTCGTTCTCAATAAAGACCTTAATCGCTTTCTCACTAGCATCATTGGTCTGCAGAAATTCTCTAAGTTTTTCTAGATTCTTCTGAATTGTTTGCCTGTCAGATTTTTTCCAGATCAAAAGGGCAGGGTCGTAAGTTGGTTCTTCAAAAAAGTACTTGACCCTATCCCCTATTTCAGATAACTTTTTCAATCGTTCACGTTCCAGTTCTAGAATTTTTTCAATAAATTCTTTTGGGTACTTTTCAGTTTTGATTCCGGACTTGAGCAGGTATGGCACTATTCGCGCGAATAATTCCTCGATAGTGAGTTTGCGGATGTACAAACTATTGATCCAATCGAGTTTGTCCAAATCAAATACAGCGCCTGCCTTGTTTAATTTATCAAGAGAAAACTGCTCAACAAGTTCAATCAAAGAAAATACTTCTTGCTCTGTCTTTGGGTTCCAACCAAGCAAAGCTACGAAGTTTAGCAGAGCTTCTGGTAGATATCCTTGCTCGAGAAAATCTTTTACAGCCACATCGCCGTCTCGTTTGGACAGTTTCTTTTTTGATTTAGAAAGTAATAATGGCAAATGTACAAACTGTGGTGACTCCCAGCCAAATGCTGAGTAAAGCAAAACATGCTTGGGTGTTGATGGAATCCATTCGTCGCCACGAATCACATGACTGATTTTCATCAGATGATCGTCCACCACGTTTGCGAGGTGGTAAGTCGGGTACCCATCCGATTTGAGCAGAACTTGGTCATCAACTTCATGGCTTGCCACAGAAATTTCGCCATGAACTATGTCCGTAAACCGAATCGTCTGACCATCCGGAACCTTCAGACGGATAACATGGGGTTCTTTGGAAGTAAGCTTAGTAGCAATCTCCTCTTTCGATAGATTTAAACAATGCTTGTCGTATTTTGGTGGCTTGTGTGCGGCTTCTTGCTCTTTTCGCAGCTCTTCGAGTCTCTGTGTAGTACAAAAACAATAGTAAGCAGCGCCCTTGTCAACCAGTTCTGTTGCGTGCTTTTGGTAAATTTCAATTCGTTTTGACTGAAGATATGGACCGTTGTCCCCTCGTTCTTTCAACCCATTATCCCAATAAAATCCTTCATCAGGCGCGATGCTAAAATCCGTCAGTGACTGCGCAATATTTTCGAGAGCGCCAGGAACAGTTCTTGCTTGATCTGTGTCTTCCACTCGCAAAATATATTTGCCATTGTTTTTCCGCGCCCAGAGAAATTCATAAAGCGCAGTGCGTAGACCACCGATGTGTAGGAACCCGGTTGGACTCGGAGCAAACCTAGTTCGAACTTCTGACATGTTTGTATCGATAAATTTTCCAGATAAATACTGGAATCGCGTTCCAAATGCGTCGGATGCGCCAGGGCTGGGTTATGAGCCTCCACAGCCATTCTAGGCCTATTAAATGCACGAATTTAGGCGGTGTAAGGCGTTTGCCAGCCAGATAATCAAACGTGCCACCTAGACCAATTGCTACCTTTACATTGAGCTTCTCGCGATTGTCATAGAGCCACTGCTCTTGCCTTGGCGGCGAGTATGCTATGAGTAGTATATCAGAATTGCTATCGTTTATCTCTTGTAAGATTTTTTCGTCAAAGGGTCGACCAGACAAAGCAAGATTGACTTTCAAACCAGGAAATTGTTTTTTCAGCTCATAAGCTGCTTGGGCTGCGACATTGTCTTCGCCGCCGACAAAAGCCAAACTGTAATTTTTTTCAAACGCTAATTTTACGATATCGTAGATAAAAATTCTTCCGGTGATTCTTTCGTCAATTTTTGTACCAAGATATTTTGCTGCGTATAGAATCCCTACGCCGTCCGCGATTGATAAGTCTGCGTTGTTTAAAGCAGCTTTGTATTTTTCGTCAGCCTGCGCGAATACAACCATCTCTGAGTATGGCGTAACCACGTAATGATAGTTGCCGGACTTCACAAAACTATCGATCTTATCAATCGCTTCCTGTTTGGAAATATTATCAACCAGCACTCCCGCAACATCGACTTTCATGGTAGAATTATAGCATGGAAATCAGTCGGCAATTCAAAAAGAAAAGTGAGCAGCACATCCACTCCCCTGCTCACGCTCTAGCAGATGAGCTCTCTGTAAAACTTTCTGACCAAAAACATTTTGGATTTTATCTGCGCATGGCCCTGACTTACAATCATGATTTCTTGCGTCGCATCGCAGGTGAGGTGCTCGAGAGCAAGTCTGCAAAAAATCCAGGTGCACTGTTTGCGTATTTAATTAAGAAGAGTTCGCAATCCTGACGTAAGTCAGGATCTAGACCCTGAAACAAGTTCAGGGTTGCGATAACCTATGTTAAAAATAGTAACAATCCCAGATCCGATACTGACGAAAAAAACTTCTCTTGTGAAGGAGTTTGATCGCGGCCTGAAAAAACTTACGGATGACATGACTGAAGCCTGCCGCAAAGCAAATGGCATCGGCATCGCAGCTCCGCAGATCGGGAAAAGCATCCGGGTTTGCATTATCAACCTTGAGCACTTAGGCGTGCCGTCCTTTGCGCTTATCAATCCAAAGATCGTAAAAAAGTCCTGGAAGAAAATCGAAATGGAAGAAGGATGCCTTTCTATCCCCGGAATTTTTGGCATGGTGAAGCGCCCTGTGAAAATCAAAGTCGAAGCGCAGAATTTGCTTGGTGAAAAGCATTCGTTTGATGCAGACGGCATGATCTCGCGCGTGATCCAGCATGAAATCGATCACCTCGACGGCATCTTGTTCACGTCAAAAATGTCCAAGCAAACTTCAGGTAAACCAGAGGAGAAAATGTAGCTATGAAAATCATTTTCGCTGGTACATCTGAGTTTGGCATACCGACTCTCGAAAAGCTCAAGAAAAATTACGAGCTTGTTTTAGTGATAACTCAGCCAGACAAGCCCGCTGGCCGCAAGCAAATCATGACCGCCTCCCCTATCAAACTCTGGGCAGAGAAAAATAATATTCCTCTAGAACAGCCTGAAAAACTTTCGAGCATACCTGATTGCGATCTTTTATTAGTCGCGGCTTACGGGCAAATCATCCCGAAACAAGTACTCGATACTCCAAAATTCGGTTCAATAAACATTCACGGTTCTTTGCTCCCCAAATACCGTGGTGCCTCGCCGATTCAGTACACGCTTCTCAATGGCGACAAGGAAGCTGGCATCACACTCATCAAAATGGATGAAAAGATGGACCACGGACCGATTCTGTCTAAAGAACGATTAGCTGTTTCTGATACAGATACTTTTCAAGTTCTTTACAAAAAACTTGCAGATGTTGCCGCAGACCTTGCGACTAAGACTTTACCTGACTGGTTTGCTGGCAAGATCAAACCAGCTGAACAAGTGCATTCAATCGCCACTTATACGAAACTTCTGACACGTGAAGATGCCAAGCTCGACTGGTCACAGCCTGCCAGAGTTATTGATCAGAAAATCCGCGCTCTTAACCCTGAACCTGGAACTTGGACGAAGCTTGACGACAAGATTGTGAAAATATTGTCAGCAAAAATTTTACAAGAACCGAAAATCGAATTACCCGGGAAAATTTACAATCACGCCGGCGACATGGCAGTGAAGGCAATTGACGGAAGTTTGATAATCCTGCAACTGCAACCTGAAGGAAAAAATCCCATGTCAGGTCGGGATTTTCTAAACGGACTAAAAACTGGCAGTAGAATTTTTGTTTAGATTTCAAACTCTTTGCCTAGCTCTGGCAAAATTAATTCAATGTTATTTTTGGGAATAAAAGTTTCATAGACATTGTAAATAAAAGCAGTGGATTTGAAGTTAGCATCATGCACTGGAAAAGATTTTTTGGGTTTGACTTCAAATACGTAATCCAATGACTCTTTAATATTTGCCCAGGATCCTGCAGTTGGGAATGCCAGGACTTCGACAGGTTTGCCTGGATTGTAAAGCGCATCACCTGGATAAAAAAGTTTGTTACTAAAAAGATAGCCAGTATTCAAAACCTGACCATATTCTCGAAAAATTTCCGCATGCTTGGTCCCGAATCCCTCGATCATGATACTGCCAGCTTGTTTCGACTGGCCATGCTCGAGTAGCTCAAAACTGATTCCGTCTTTTTCTAATATTGCACCAACAGCAGAGTTGCTGATAATTTTCGCCTTCGGATTATTTGCTAGCACTATCTTCAGGGAAACCATGTGCATATGATCACCGTGCTCATGAGTAATCACGATGTAATCAATATTTTTTGCCTCATTCTGAGCAGTGGTATACATCCCAGGATCTGTCATGATCCTAGTTCCGGCTTCCTCAATAATCAAACAACAGTGGCCTAATTTTGTAATTTTCATAGTTTGTTGTATCCATCGCGAGCGACTGCTTTAACCCTATGGATTAGCTTTGGCAGGCGCGTGGCGATCTTTTTTAGATTGCTTCGTCGCTGCTGCTCCTCGCAATGGTTATAATATTACTTCTTTAAGCTTACTCTTCCCAAACCATTCATCAGCAAGCTTCGTGTAGACCGGATTTGTCTTGGTTACTTGTAGTTCTATTCTACCATTTTTCGTCAGCTTGCGCTTAATCGCTGTGTGTCGCTTCAAATAACCAGCCAGCTTTGTTGGCAACAAATCTTCTTGGGCAATTACTCTAACGCTCTTAGGCAACATATTTTTGATCTGTTTTTTCAGCAATCCATAATGCGTACAGCCCAGAATCAGAGCGTCAATATTTCTAAAATCTTTCAAATATTCTCGCAAAACTTTCTCATCGAACTTTTCTGCCTCAATCATTGGCACAAGTTTTGGCGTGGCCTTGGCAATCAGTTTGATCTTCGGATTCACATGGTCTAATTCGTGCGAATATGCCCATGACTCCACAGTTGCCTTGGTACCAATTAACCCGACACGCTTAAATTTGCCGACGTTCTCAACTGTGGGTCGGATGATTCCCAAAATTTTTCGATCTTTGTACTGAGACTTTGGCAGCCATTCTCGTTGCAAGCGTCGTAAGGCCTTTGAGGACACGGTATTACAAGCTACAACTACAAGCTCACATCCTTGCTCAAACATATACTGCACGGCTTTAGCGGCTAATCGATAGATTTCTGCTTGAGATCGATTACCATACGGCAGATTCTTCGTGTCACCGAGGTAGAGAAAATCAAAATCGCGCAGTGAACTACGCTTTAGTTCTTTCAGTATGACTAGCCCTCCGAGACCTGAATCAAAAATCCCGATTTTCATGAATTTAAAAGGCAGCTTTAGGCCGCCTTCTATATTTAGTTAAGCGAGGATGCTGCTTTTGCAGTATCCGAGCGAGGTTATTTCCACGAAGCCAGAATGACTCCGTAAACCAAAAGTGCAATTAGCTGGTAGCCATTACTGACAAACCATAGCTTCCAGGATGATCTGCCCCAAAGGACATTGCCCATGGTCACAGGTGCTATGAAGCCAAACCAGCTCCAGAAGCCTGCTTGCAGGCCAGCCGAGATTCCGGAAATTTTCAAATAACTTTCTGCGAACAGCAGCGAATGTGCGAGGACAAAAGCCATGACTAGAGCGCCGATGAATGACAGAACATAACTCTTCATCATGCCTTTCTTGGCTGCTTCGCGCTCAGACTCGCTCATTTTATCAAAACCCATTTCGTGAATCCACATTTTCCCAAACAATGGCCCGTACCAGATAGAACCTAGAACCACACTAACAACGCCACATACCAGAACGGCCCAACAATTGATAGAAACTGCTTGCATATTTTTTTCGTTAATTGCTTAAGTTTATTATATTACTCTACTTTATCAAAAGTAAAGTAGCGAAGTGAACGAACAGGAATTTTATACTCCTCCTCGATCACCATATCATAAGTGCCAAACTTTCCCTTTGACCAGTCAAAGCCGAGCTTGGAAGACAAACTTCGAATCGCCTCTTCGGTAGCGCCTTCAAATTCGACATAAGTTGGGATCTTTGGCCAGTTATCAATATCAATGACGACGTCATTAAGCTTAAACTTGTGACGCTTCTTCTCGCTCTCATGAACTAGCTCTAGATCCATTGCTTCAAGGAACGCTCTCACCTTCTCTGGTTCAGTGATTCCGAACTCGATTTCAACTGTTCCCGTTGCAGTTCTTTCCTGCACATGTTTTTACGTTAACAGATAGCCTTTGCTTGTCTTCCTGATTCGGGCGAATTTTCCCTCATCCTTCCACTTTCCAGCTTTATCTCGAAAAATTTTCTGTTTCAATAATTCTTCTCCCAGATCCTGCGCGCCAAAGCCTATAAGTTTTTTTATCAAACCTTCTTGGTCAACTTCTAGAAACTTAACTTCGATTTCTCTGTTTTCCATTCTACAAATATAGCAAATTTTTGGACAAAATCAAAACGAGTTGGAATGTCCAAACTCGTCTATGCTAGGCTTGGGAGCCGGAACCGGAGGACTGAATTGCCCTCATCGATTCCGGCTCCCGGCCAGGCTGCCCAGGCGGAGGCCATGAAGCAGCCTGTCTTTAGATGTCGTCCCCGTTTTGCGCTTGCACTGCTGCCTTGACCTGCTCGGGCGACGGGTCCTGCGGCTTCATCGTGACCACACCGTCTGGTCGCCGTACGCCGATCAGCTTTCCGTTCTTGTCGACGTAACCGTTCCCGGGGATGGTTGACGCTCGCGGCATGAGTTCTCCTTCTGGCGCTGCCGGCGTTCACGACGCCGCATGCGATCTTCGAGCACACGGCTGTGCTCGTTTTCCGCCCTGATCTCCTGCGAGAGTGGACGCTGCACGATGTGAGGGCCTCGGACCATTGGTCCTGGTCGGCCTCCTATTCCCATGAAGTCCTCCTGAATGCGGGAAGTTTAGCACACAAAACAAAAACGAGCTAGAAAGTCTGCTCGTTTGAGTGTCCGGCTCGAGGGCCGGGACCGCGCCATGGAATTTCCCATGTCGGTCCCGGCCCTGCCCGCCCTGCTGCCACGGCGGAGGGGGTCGTGGCTGCAGCGTACTTCAGATGTCGTCCCCGCCCTGGACCTTATGCGGATCGATCACTTCTAAAGAGTCGCGGTTCACCAGCCCGCCAATTCTGCGCGCTACGATGGTGCCGGCGAAAACTTGCGTTGGCGGCGTTGAAGACGATTCGGGGATGTCCCTCTCGAGCCAAATCGTCACTGCAATGATGCTTGCGGACTCGAGAGCAGACTGAACTGCGTTCCAGAGCTCTTCAGGAGTAGCAACTGTAGATACTCCCTTCCCCTTACCAGCACGACCGACCACGACAAGCTTCGGGGATGCCGACGTGCGGTCAACGCTGGGCATGACGTCGCCTTCTTTCACGCGTGTCTGACACGCGGAGCATGCTCAGGCCGCCGTGTCGCCCGAAGTGCGTAAGCTGCGCGAACGGGTTGAACACAACCTCTGCAGGATCGAGCTCCGACGGCTCTTCGATCCTGAGGTCGGCCTCCGTGAGTTGCCTGCTTATTTCGCCGTTCGGGCGCCGCGTTCCCTTGCCGTCGTACTTCCGCCTCATCTCAGCCATCTACGTTCCCCCTTTGAAAAAGATAAAAACAGTCTAGCACTTAGTCTAGGCTGTTTCAAGTATGTGCTAAAGTGAATTCAGAATCGAATCAGGAACCAGCCACTGACAGCTCTGCTGATCTTTCTTTATCCTCTGAATTTCCTGATCAAGCTCAAGTTTATTCTGAATCAAAATCTGATCAAGTGTGGGATTATCTAAATCCCAAATGTCGAAATTCTGATCAACATAATAAATATAACGATATTTTTTCTTAATGCTTTCGTAAGAGACAGAATTAAAATGCATTTCCAGAAGTGTCTTGGCTTCAGTGCCAGTTAAAAATAAAATATAATATCGCGCCCAGCAGTCGTCTGGCGGATTATTGATGATCACTAAATCGCGAGTATCTAAACCTTTGTCTCTCAAATTTTCAGCAAGTTGATAAAATTTCTCATGCTCAGATTGATAGTTGTACGCTTGCGCGCGCTGTGCATGGAATACTTGTACAAAACGCACTGCTTCGTAGCCTGTGACGAGGATTGAAACAGCCAGTACCACCATTCCGAGCTTCGCTCCGAATCCCTCCTTGAGGATTCTCTGAGAGCGATCTCTCACTACGTTCGAGATGGAAACTAACAGCGAATACACAATAAAAAACAAACTCAGCAAATAGCTCTGATAAATAAAATTGGGCGTCTTGCTTGTGACTAGTGATACACCAACCAGGTTCCAAAAAAACCAAATTGCGGATATTGCTATCGTCACCCGAACCGGGCGACTAGTCTTTTTGGTCATCAATAATCTAATGTTATAAATCGATGCCAGAATCAATCCGCCATAATAGACCCAAGTCCAGCCAAATAAATAACGACGCGGCAAATAATTTGTGAGGTACCAGTGCCATGGTCTATCCCAACCCTCAAGATTTGTAAAATGTAAAAAAGAAACTATAATTTCCTTCTTGAATGTTTCTGGAGAAGAAAAATACAGTGGCAAGAAAGCAATTAGTAATAAACCTAAAAAATTCAGCACAGCGGTCGCGACTTTTTTATTCAAACTCCTATGATCCCAAATCAGCAAGGCGAAAAAAGTCGCGGGCGGAATTGCTCCCAACAAATTCTTGGCAATAATTGGCAATGCAACTATTGCACTCATCAACGCAAGTTTCCACAAAGGGTACTGCACCCTGTCCCCTGCACCCTGTCCCCTCAGATACCAAATTATTGCACCGAAGCTTGCTACCACTGTAAATGCCAAAACAATATCAGACACGCCAAACGCGTAGCCTGTGATTAGCTCATGCGTAAACGGTGTATTGATCCAGAATAGTGCGGCGATAGTTGCTGACAAGGCTGCTAGCAGTGATTTTTTGTATCTATAAACGGCAAAAATACATAACAATCCTGTCAGCCATGTCACAAAAGCGTAAGACAGTCTTTTGACTTCTATCGTGACTTGCCCATCAAGTTTGAAAAACAGATATGGCACATACGCAAACAGTGGCGGGATGTGCTGCCAGTAAGGTCCTTCCATCCAGTTGCCTTGCCGCTCGTTTAGAGGATTGACGCGGACCATGGGCGGGAAAAATTTCCGTGTGATGTTTGCAGCGACCACGGAATTTGACGATTCATCATGTGCGAGAAGATCTTTTTTGAAGATCAAAGGAAAATCCGACTTGGTGTTATATAGAAACCAAGTCGTGAAGATGAGCATTAAGATTGCTACAGCAATGGCCTTCTGCGATCGCTCCATGCTATGATTCTACCAGAGCGTTGACAATAAGGCCAAGAAAGAGTATACTTAGTAGCTATGCAAACATTTGAAGGATTAGGAATAGCGCCTAAGCTGCTTGAAATCCTAAACCAACTACAATTTAAAACTCCGACTCCGATTCAGCACCAATCCATACCGATTGCTGTGACTGGAAAGGACGTCATGGGAATCGCGCAAACAGGGACTGGTAAGACCCTGGCTTTTGGTATTCCTATGATCCAGCGGCTGGCGCAACACAAAGGGCGCGGTCTAGTTATATTGCCAACGCGCGAACTTGCACTGCAAGTAGATGAATCGCTACATAAAATCGGCAGACCGCTAGGACTGAAAACCGCAGTGCTTATCGGTGGCGAATCTATGACCAAACAGATCCGCCAGCTTCGGCAGAATCCGCATATCATCATTGGCACACCAGGTCGGCTCAATGACCATCTAGAACAAAACACTCTGAGTCTTTCGAATGCTTCAATTTTAGTTCTCGATGAAGCTGACCGCATGCTTGATATGGGATTTGAGCCGCAGATCCGCCGCATCTTGGCGAAAGTTCCGAAGGAGCGCCAGACAATGTTGTTTTCTGCGACGATGCCAGATGGAATTGTCAAAATTGCCACTTCCTACATGTCACAGCCGCTACGAATCGAAGTGGCGCCACCAGGAACCGCTGCTCGCGATGTCTCACAAGAAGTTTTTTTTGTGAACCGAGATCGCAAACTTTCTTTACTAGAAAAAATCCTTACCGAACACAAGGGCGCAGTGCTGATATTCACTCGTACCAAATTTGCTGCGAAAAAGGTGGCTCTGGCAGTACGCAATATGAATCATACTGCTTCTGAAATTCATTCCAACAGGTCTCTGAGTCAGCGCAAAGACGCGCTGGAAGGATTTAAAATTGGGAAATACAGAATCCTGGTCGCAACTGACATCGCGGCTCGAGGAATCGACGTGACTGGCATTGAGCTCGTCGTAAACTACGACCTCCCAGAAAATCCGGAAGATTATGTTCACAGAATCGGAAGAACCGGACGAGCCGGAATGTCCGGCAAAGCAGTTTCGTTTGCCACTCCGGACCAGAGACATGACGTCAGATCTATCGAAAGACTCATTCGCGTGCCATTGCCTGTTTCTCAGTCAGGTGAATTAACTCCAAGTTCATTTGCTCCGTCTCAACCACGGCATAGATATGTTCGTGAACAAGGACCAAGATCTAGAAAGCCTTCTCGATATAGTGATCGAGGCCGATCTGCGCCTAGACGAAATCCAAACGCTCCCTCAGATCAGGGTTTTGACAGAAATCGCATCCGCTACCGAAACGATCGGGATTCTTACTAATTTTTACTGAGTAAATTGCTGAATGTCTTGCGGTTTGATTTGCTGGATCTGCTGGAGATTGACCCCAGAGCCTGAAAGCAAAACTTTTCCTAATAAGAAAAACAAGAAAATTGATAATACTGTTAGAGCAATACAAATCCACATTGCTTCGCGCGCGTCATCTTTGTCGCTTAGGTAATAGTTCAAAGCAAAAATGAGTCCGAATGGAGGAAGCCCTATGGAAACCAAATAAGCCCAGCGCTTTTCTTTGGGCGACAGATGATTCTCGCGCTCCTTCTGCAGCGCGTTTATCATAAGACTTGCGACATCTATCTTTTTATTTTCCTGCGCCAGCTTGCGATACGCTTCTAGTTCTTGATTGAGTCTTTCTTCGTTACTCATTTGATCCACACGGTTTTAATGTTTACAAATTCTTTAATGCCATAGGAACCGAGTTCTTGACCAACGCCAGATTTTTTGATTCCACCAAAAGGCATGCGGGGGTCTGAGCGAACTTGCGCGTTAACAAAAACATTACCAGCTTCAATCTGTGGTACTAAGTCTTTGGCTAATTCATTATTTTGAGTAAGGATTGTGGCGCCAAGCCCATAGGGTGTGTCATTTGCAATTTTTATGGCCTCGTCAAGAGTCCGAAATGTAATAACAGCAGCCACTGGACCAAATACTTCTTCTTCATAGGCTGGCATGCCTTTCTTAACTTGAGAAATCACAGTTGGTTCATAAAAATATCCTTTGTTACCCCATCTTTTTCCACCGGTTTCGATCTTCGCTCCCATTTTTACAGAGTCACTTACTTGTTTTTCGACATCTTTTAAAATTTGTTCACTGGAAAGTGGTCCCATAGTTGTAGTTTCGCTAGTAGGATCACCAAGGACTTGCTTAGCAAAACTTTCAGAAAGCATTTTTGTAAATTTCGAAGCAACATTTTCATGGACTATATATCTTTTCGAGGAATTGCAAACCTGACCGGCATTGGAGATTCTGGACGCAGTGCCGATTTCGCAGGCAAGAGTAAGATCAGCATCTTCTAAAACTATAAATGGATCGCTTCCCCCAAGTTCCAGGACAACTTTTTTAATTTCATTCCCAGCGACCTTTCCCACTTCAGCTCCAGCTTTGTCACTTCCAGTTAGTGTCACGCCAGCAACCCTCCTATCCCTTATAACTTTTTCTACTTTTGAAGAGCCTAGTAATAAATTCTGAAACACACCTTCTGGAAAACCGCAGTCAAGAAATGCTTTTTCAATTGCCATGGCACATTGAGGTACATTGGATGCATGCTTAACTACCATGACATTGCCAGCCATCAGAGCAGGTGCTGCGCCTCGATAAACTTGCCAATAAGGAAAATTCCAGGGCATGACACCAAGAATTACACCGAGTGGTTCAAATTTAATAAAACTTTCCGAAGCCATAGTAGCTACTGGCTCGTCTTGTAAAAACTTTTCCGCATTCTCGGAAAAAAACTCACAGGTCAAAGCGCATTTTTCTATTTCAGACTGAGCGGACTTGAGAGTTTTGCCCATTTCGATTGTTGCCAACTTGCCTAATTCTGCTTTGTGCTCTTGCAAATAATCTGACATTTTCATGAAAAGCTTGGCACGCTCTTCGAAAGAAGTTTTTTTCCATGATTCGAAGGCACTCGCGGCTTTCGCGAGTTTTTTCTCAAGCTCTGCATCTGAGATTTCCACATATGTCTTGATCACCTCTTCCGTGGCTGGATTTTTACTTTGTATGGGCATATTGTTACTTGGACAACCACAAATGACCAGAAACCCTCTCGCAATCCTGAATTTATTTCAGGATCTTTTGACGAGATCATCAAAGATCTCTTTCCACTCTGGGTTATCTTTCTCAATTATATTAATTTTCCATTGACGATGCCAGTTCTTGAGTTGGCGTTCTCTCTCAAAGGCTTCTTCGATCGTTTCATAAGGCTCATAACGAACTAGTTTAGTAAGATTATATTTCTTAGTAAAACCTGCAACTAATTTATCTTTATGCTGCTGTACTCTTTCTAAGCCTATACCAGTGGCTCCAATATAGATAACGGTGTTAGTAAAATTAGTTAAGAAATAGACTCCTGGATCTTTGTCTTGCATGGTTTTAGATCCCGAAACGAGTTCGGGATTGCGATAACTAACACTAAGCTATAAATCACAAGTTTTGGTTTTTAATTCGTCGCCAAACACTGTTTTGTTCTCTGAATAATCAATTGGGCAATCAATGATGTGAATACCTTTTGCGTTTAGCGCTTTCTCGAGTGTTGGCTTCAACTCCTCTGCTTTAGAAATTTTATAGCCTGTCGCGCCGAAGCTCTCTGCAAGCTTTAGAAAATCTGGATTTGTAAATTTTAAGCCGAAATCTGCCAGACCCATGTCTTCCTGCTTCCATCGTATCATACCGTAGCCCTGGTCGTTAAGGATCAGGACGACCAAGTCCAGGTTTAAGCGTTTCGCTGTCTCTAATTCTGCCACATTCATCATAAATCCGCCGTCGCCAGCGACCACTAAAACTTTTTTCTCTGGATCCAGCAGCTTGGCAGCCACGCCCACTGGCAGGCCTGCTCCCATAGTCGCTAGTGCGTTGTCCAGCAAAACAGTGTTCTGCTCGTACGCAGGATAATTTCTCGCGATCCAAATTTTATACATGCCATTGTCCAGTGCCAGAATGCCATCTGCAGGCATGACATCGCGAATGTCTTTTACAACCCTCTGCGGCTTGACTGGAAAAGCATTGCTATCAGATTTTTCTGCTAACTGCTTGATCATCTGTGTACGAACTCTGCCAAAGTATGCCAGGTCCCAGGAAGCTTGCGGCTTTATTTGTTCTCCAATCGCCCAGAGCGAGTGAGAAATATCGCCAATGACTTCGAGAGTCGGCACATATACTTCGTCGACCACTGATTCGTAAAAATTTACATGAATAACTTTATGGTTTTCTCTCGTCATGATCACAGGCGGCTTTTCTGTGACATCATGGCCAATGACTATGATGACATCAGCGCGATTGAGGGCGCAGTGGACGTAGTCATTGTCAGAAAGCGCTGTGGTACCTAGGAAAAGTCCGCTTGATTCATTCTCCACACCCTTGCCCATCTGTGTGGTGACAAACGGAATCTTGGTTTTATCCAGAAAAGTTTTCAGATGTTTGCGAACGAGTTTACGGTTGGCTCCTGCTGCAATCAAAACCAAAGGATGCTTGGCTTGTTCAAGCATCTCAACGGCCGCGAGGATTGCCTTGGGGTCTGGTCCTGCTCTTCTGATTTTTATTGGTTCAATCGCTAAAGTCCTTGTCTCCTCAGCTGCAATATCTTCAGGTAATTCCAGGTGGACGCAGCCAGGACGCTCGGCTTCGGCAAGTTTGAAAGATTCGCGAACCATGCTCGCAACGCGATCCGCGCTGACAATGGTTGAACTCATCTTCGTAATCGGCTGCATCATGCGCACCACATCGATAATCTGAAATTTTCCTTGTTTGCTTTTTCGGATTGGCTTCTGCCCTGTGATCACCACGAGTGGCATACCGCCCAGCTGCGCATGAGCGATGGCTGTGACCATATTTGTCGCACCTGGACCCAAAGTAGCGAGAGCAACTCCAGCTTTGCCAGTCAATCTTCCCATGGTGGCTGCCATAAACACAGCTCCCTGCTCGTGCCGGGTGGTTACAAACTGAATCGAGGAAGTTCGGATCGCCTCGAGAAGTTCTAAATTTTCTTCTCCAGGCACGCCAAAAACATACTTCACTCCTTCCGCTTCGAGACATTTTATAAAAAGTTGCGCAGCTGTCATCTTTTTAGACAAAACCTGGGAAAAAATCAATTTTAATTTGGCGTCTCGGAATTCCCATTTCCTTAAGCGTATTCTCAAACGCAACGACCATGCCATGCGGGCCAGAGATATAAAATTTTCTCTGCTTAAAGTCAGGAATTTCGCGCGAAATCATATCCGATGTTATTTTGTTAGTAAAAACTGTTTTGATCCCAAGCCTGCTCTGCGCTTCTTGTAACAGTTCAGCGTAAGCAGGGTTGGTGTTTTCTTTGTTTGAATACAAAACTACTATGTCACGCCGTTCTTGTTTGTCCATAAGATATTTCACAATACTTCGAAAGGGCGTGATGCCAATCCCACCTGCGATAAACACAAGTTTCTGTTCCTTGTTTGCAGGTAGAGTAAAGTCTCCAGACAATGAACCTGCCAAAATTTTAGTTCCTGGCTCCATGCCAAACATAAGTTTTTTAAAGCTCGAAGCTTCAGGATAAAATTTCACGCCCAAACGAACTTCTTGCTCGGTTGGCGAGGATGCAATAGTGAAGTAGCGCCGATTCCCTCTCGCGTCCGGCTTCATGTCATCCACTGTCCACTCCAGATACTGCCCTGGCGTAAATTCTACTTTTTGGTTTGATTCAAAAACCAAATCATAAGTATCAGCGCCGATCAGCTGCTTGGATTTGAGATTCATGAGGTACTTGGCTTTGGGGCTGATGATGTATGAAAAAATATTTCCCACGACGAGAGATAGTTCAGGAGTCGAGAAAACTGATCCGATATGGACCCAAGGCGCGTAGAGTAAACCTATGAAGACTCCATAAGCCATCCGCCATCGCCTCGTGGGCGGTGTCGCTTGGGGCTCAGTTAGCATGATTGTGACAAAAAATACAATCGGTGTGTCCAGAAAAACTTTTTTCAGTAAAATTTGTGGGTTAGATCTAGACGCAGAACCTATAAAAATCATAACTAGCGCAGTGATGAAAAAACTCAGCACCAGATCAAAGCGCTGAATTTTCCGCACAACCAGAAGTCCGCCGATAACGGTCAGCGGAAGCAACCAGGTCGTTCCCACCCACCAGTTTGCTGGATGATTGATAGCAAAGGCTGTGAGTGCGACTGCAAAAGCAGCGGGATTGAAAAGATGTTTTCCGTGGAATCCTAAGATGTATTTCGAAGCCTGAGACAACACGCCTGCCCACAGCAGAAGCCAGTAGCTCGTCGGGGGCAGAATTAGAAACAAAATAAATGCTGTGATGTAGTCAGATTCAAGATTGGTTGGGACCCCAAAAACTTTTGCAAATGTTTTATTCGAAATCCAGCAGACGGCATTGAGAAAAAGCCAAGCGAAAAATAAACTTAGAGGCTTATACGGCAGGACGCCAAAAAAAGAAAAAACCAGCGCTGCGATCACGAGCACAGTCAAGTAGTACAGCACGAGTCTGTACATGGTGATTTTGTTGAGATAGCTGTCGATGTAGTTAAGCACAGTAAATTTTGAATGATTAATTTTGAATTTCGAGTGAAATTAGAATATTAAAAATATTTAATATTGATTCAAAATTCTAAATTCGACATTCGAAATTCTCTACAAATATTTTCCAAACCCACTGGTCTCAGTCCCGATTCCTGATTTATCAATCATGTAGCCGTCAAAGCCTGGGAGATTCTCGATAAACACAATCCCCTTTCTACCCATAACAAATGCAGCTGTAGCAAATCGATCGGCTTCGTAAACATCCGGACCAATCACTGTGAGACTGACAATATCATTATCCAACGTTCCTTTGGGATTGTAAATATGGGCACCACGGATGTAGGTTCCCGAAGTCGCCACCCCAGCATTTTCTATATTGAGAACCTTCACGATCTCATCTTGCTTAAAAGGATTCTTAATGCCAACTTTCCAGGACTTTCCTTCTGCTTGCACGTCGCCTCCAGCTTCCACAAAAAAAACTTTTGATCCTGCTTCCCGCAAAATATATGCCGCTTTGTTTATAGCCCAGCCCTTCACTATGCCTGAGGGGTCAAAGTTCCCGTCTGGCTTCTGAATATCAAAATAGCCGTCTGTTTCTTTTTTCGTAGCTGCAGCCAGATCGAAAACTTCTCGCATTTCCTGACTTGCATCAAGTATAGAAATCTCACCACGGTTGATCGCAGAAATCTCACTCGAATCTTTGTAAGTACTAAATTTTTCATCAACCTCTCTGAAATAATCAAAAACCCGGTCAAATATTTCCGGGCTTTGTTGATCGAGTACTTCCACAGTGATGGGCATGCCCATGATGAGCTCGGTCCGCTTCATTAGCTTTTAGCCTTAGCGAGAACTTCTGCGAGAGCTTGCTGAAACGCTTCGCTGGTCTGCGTGGCTCCTGAGACAATTTCCACATTCGCAGACTGAGACTGGATGGCTTCTGCTTTCAACTGCGGCAGAGACAGATTACTGATCTGCACAGAATTCGGCCTGTCATTTGGGAACTGGAGGAACTGTACGTCTGAGATCAAACCGTTCTTAATTACAACTTTAAACTGCAGTGGTCCATAAAAAGCATCAGCGACACTGCTAGTATACGTGCCGTCTTTATACTGGGCTTGCGCCTGCGGTGTAGCGTACGGAGTGGCATAAGTCTCTGGCGTTCGCTCCGCCCGCTTAGCAAAAACACCTTTGTCGTAGGCCACATAAAGCCCAAACGATAGAATTACTGCGAGTGATATTAAAACTTTTTTCATATCTATATTATACAGCACTCTGGCATTTTTCTTCCATTCTTAGTAAAATAAACAGGCCTTGGGGAGTAGCCAAGCGGTAAGGCAACGGACTCTGAATCCGTCATCGAAGGTTCGAATCCTTCCTCCCCAGCCAAAATCTGAAAAACGTCCAGAGGCCGCGGAAGCCATCTCTAAATAGTCTGATCTTTTTTCCTTTTTCAAAGGTTCGAGGATGATACGAGATTGGGACTTGGACAATCGAGATTTTTCTTTTCAAAATTTTTGATGTGATCTCTGCTTCGATCTCAAAACCATTGTTTTTCAAATCCAAAGACTTGAACAAATCTGTCCTGACAACCTTGTAGCCGGTATACGGGTCCTTCAAATCTGATCCAAAAAGTAAATTTACAAAAAAAGTGAAAAATTTGTTGCCCAAATAGTACAGCTTATATCCCGGCGAAGTTCTATAGCCAAAGACAACTTGTGTCTGACTGTTCTCAAATGGCTTAAGCAAGCCTGCAATGTCTTTCGGGTCGTATTCGAGGTCCGCATCCTGAATCAGTACTACTTCCCCAGTTGCGCGTTCCAAACCTGATTTGATGGCAGCGCCTTTGCCCAAATTTTCCGCATGCGTGATCTTTATGACATCAGTTATGGTTTCTAGAGAGCCGTCAGTCGAGGCGTCGTCCACGACGATAATTTCTTTTTCGAAGCTAAGCTGCTGAAGTTGCTTCAGAATTTCTGGTAGAGTTTCTTTCTCGTTGTGGACTGGGATGATGACGCTGACTTTCATGAGGTAATTGTATCTTAAAAAATAACGAGGGTCGAGCCACAGTGGCCCGACCCTTTCTCGGCGCTGGCGGTTTTCATCGTGACCGGCCCGAGCAGCTCGCCCTTGGGCGACGGCGGCTTGGTTGCGCAGCTCTTGAGCATGACAGCGACGAGCACCACAATCACAAAAATGATGCCGCCTGCCAGTGCGAATCCACTTCCTCGTGAAGCGCTTGTTTCTTGATCTTCGAACAATCCACGTGCCATGGGTCCTCTCAGTAGCGCTTCTGCGCTAGTTCAGTGTCTACTCTCTGCCCGAGAAACGTACCACCATCACGACAGACAGCGCGATGATGATCCGAGTCAGCGAAAACCCTTCCCGCTTCTGACCGTCAGTGAGCACCCAGCCCGCATCCATGGACTGAACCTGACGGACCGATCGTCCAGAGATTGCGGCGTCTGCCATGACTGCGCCTGCCGCAAGCCCCACGACGATGAAAAGAACTGTCAAGGGTCTGATGTTCATCACGTGCTCCTACTGCCGCTTCAGCGTGGCAAGAATGTACGATTTCTGCACGTCCAGTGTGACAAGCTCCTTCCAACGAAGACCGAAGCAGGCTCCGACGAAAGCCGTGAGCAGGGCAATTTCGACGATCGCGGTTTTCCAGTCAGGTTTCGCCCACCTGATCCTGGGTCTCGGCGTGATGATCCTTTCGTATTCCGGGCCGAAAAATCCTGGGTACATCGCTCCTCCGTTCGTAAAAGAGCCTTTACTTCCAGGCTCGTTTTCGATACTATTATACTGCAAATATAGAGAAAATCAACTATGTTCGACCAACTAAAGAATCTTTACAATCTACAGAAACAGCTCGCAAACGAGCAGGTCACAGGTAGCTCTCACGATGGTGCTTTCCATGTGACACTAAATGGCAACCATGAGCTAGTCAAAGTCGACATCTCTCCTGACATCAATCTCGATCAACCGCAGGTTGAGAAAAACATAAAAGAAGCTCATCAGGACGCGCAGGAAAAATTAAAAAAACTCCTGGCTGAAAAGTTCCAAGGTATGCTATAATGCTTCGGTTAGTAATTAGAATTAGTCACTAGAAATATGCTTTTAGAATCAAATATTTTTTCGTTCGCCATCATCGCTGGCATTGCGGCGATTGTCTATGGCCTGATTATCACTTACTGGGTCATGCAGAAGTCTGCTGGTGACCAGACCATGCAAGAGATCGCCTCAGCCATCCAGGAAGGCGCAACCGCTTATCTTAGTCGCCAGTACTCGACTGTCGCAGTAGTTGCAGTTATCCTTTTTGTTGTCATCTGGAAATTTCTAGGCACTCACTCAGCTCTCGGCTTCTTGGTCGGGGCTGTCTCGTCCGCTCTAGCTGGTTTCATCGGCATGTTTGTGGCAGTCAGGGCCAATGTCCGCACTGCAGAAGCTGCTAAGCATGGACTGGACAAGGCTTTCTCACTTGCCTTCAAAGGTGGCGCTGTCACCGGATTTTTCGTGGTTGGACTCGGCCTTCTTTCAGTGACAATTTTTTATAAACTTACTGGTGACATCAAATCCTTAGTCGGTCTCGGCTTTGGCGCCAGCTTGATTTCTGTATTCGCTAGACTCGGCGGAGGTATTTTTACCAAAGGCGCTGATGTCGGTGGCGATTTGGTCGGAAAAATCGAAGCAGGCATCCCAGAAGATGATCCGAGAAACCCAGCTGTGATAGCTGACGCTGTGGGTGACAACGTGGGCGACGATGCGGGTATGGCAGCAGATCTTTTTGAAACATACGCTGTGACCATCATCGCTGCCATGATTCTGGCAAATATAGTTTTCAAAGGAAGCTCTGTTTTCATCCTCTACCCAATCGCACTCGGGGCTGTCTCAATCTTCGCCTCCATCATCGGCACATTCTTTGTCAGGCTTGTGAATAAGCAAATCATGACTGCGCTCTACAAAGGCTTGATCGTTTCAGGCATCCTGGCTGGTCTAGGTTTCTATTGGGTCACAAAAAGTTTGTTTATTCCTTTTTTCAGCCATGGATTTTTCTCTTCTACCTTAGTTGGATTGGCCGTGACAGCTGCCATGGTCATTATCACTGAGTACTATACTTCGAAACAATTCCGACCAGTCAAATCAATCGCTGAAGCATCCACAACTGGACACGGAACCAACATCATCACCGGACTTGCTGTGTCTATGCAGTCTACTGCTCTTCCAGTGCTCGCAATCATCGCAGGAGTACTCATCTCTTATCATTACGCTGGAATTTATGGAACTGCGATCGCTGTGGTTTCCATGCTTTCCATGGCTGGCATCATCGTCGCCATCGACGCGTTCGGACCTATCACTGACAATGCTGGCGGCATTGCTGAGATGTCCGGCCTTCCAGAATCAGTACGCGAGTCCACAGATGCTCTTGATGCTGTGGGCAACACGACTAAAGCTGTCACGAAGGGTTATGCGATTGCATCAGCAGGGCTTGCCGCAGTCGTACTCTTTGCATCTTATACTCAGGAGCTCGCCGGTCTTGGCAAGCACCTGGCATTTGATTTATCTGACGTAAAAGTTCTCGCAGGACTCATTATCGGCGCTCTGCTTCCATATCTCTTCGCTTCCATGGCCATGCAGGCTGTGGGCAAGGCCGGCCATGCAGTAGTCGAGGAAGTCCGCAGACAATTCAGAGAAATTCCCGGCATCATGGACCGCACAGCCAAGCCAGACTACGGCCGCGCAGTAGACATCGTGACCAAAGCTGCAATCAAAGAAATGATCTTACCGGCTCTGCTGCCAGTAGCCGTGCCGATTATCGTTGGCGTAATTCCTTTTCTAGGCCTCAAGGCACTTGGTGGCGTTTTGGTGGGTTCCATCGTCACCGGACTATTTGTCGCCATCTCCATGACTTCAGGCGGCGCTGCCTGGGATAATGCAAAGAAATACATTGAAGAAGGAAACTATGGCGGCAAAAAATCTCTCGCTCATCAGGCTGCGGTCACAGGTGACACGGTCGGCGATCCATATAAAGATACAGCAGGCCCGGCCATCAACCCGATGATTAAAATCATAAATATCGTTGCCTTGCTCATCATTAGCTTCTTGGTCTAAGTTTTTCTAGGACAAAATCTCCTCGATGATTCCACCTCCAAGCACTTCGTCTCCTCTAAAAATCACGGCTGCCTGACCTGGCGTTAGCGCCCTCTCCGGTTTATCAAATCTAATTTTTAATCTGCTCCCTCTACCCTCTACCTTCGCCCCTGTTTCCGGATGATGATATCTGATTGTCACGCCAGTTTTCAATGGTAGTTTTGGTTCCTCACCTACCCAACTCACATCAGTAATCGTAAATTCTTTTTTCCAGAGACCATTGTCCTCTTTGTCGTTGGTCACGACTAGTTGATTCGATTTGAAATCTTTGCTCACAACATAGTAGGGCCCATGGCCGCCGAGGTTCATGCCTTCGCGCTGACCTATAGTGTAAAACGGCAAACCTGTGTGTTTCCCAATTGTCTGGCCAGACGTAGTCACGATCATTCCCTCATTCGCACGAATGTGCGAACGTAGAAACTCTGTGACGTTAATTTTGCCTATAAAACAAATCCCCTGTGAATCCTTTTTCTCAGCATTGGGTAACTTAAACTTCTTTGCCAACTCACGGACCTCTGATTTTTTGAGATGACCGATTGGAAACAAAATCTTTGCCAACTGATCTTGCTTGAGTGTGTACAAAAAATAACTCTGATCCTTAGCCGGATCGACGCCTTTGAGCAACTGAAACCTGCCTGCTGTACCCTGCACCCTCGCATAGTGTCCAGTCGCTACAAAGTCTGCGCCAAGTTTCAAGGCTCTTTCTAGGAAAACTTTGAACTTGATCTCGCTATTACACATCACATCCGGATTCGGTGTCCTGCCAGCTTTGTATTCACGCAAAAAATATTCGACAACCTTGTCGTAGTATTCTTTTTCAAAGTCCCAGATGTAAAACGGTATATCTAGAAGCTGCGCAACTTTACGCGCATCTTCCGAATCCTCGACCCAAGTACAGCCATAATCGCCGAAGTCCTCAGACCAGTTTTTCATATAAACGCCAATAACGTCATAACCTTGCTGCTTAAGCAAAGCTGCCGTGACTGATGAATCTACTCCACCTGACATACCCACAATTACTTTTTTCATGACGCTTATTATAGCAATTTTCCGACGCATAGTGAAGCTAGCCGAAAACTGTTAGTGGCTGATTTTTATCTCTTCTGCCTGTCGTAACTGATTCTGCATATTTATTCCGTAAGTTTCTAGTGGATCTACTGTAGCTGTGTTTATCGCGACATTTTTATTGATCGCGATTTCTACCAGATCTGTCAGATAGTATTCCCCGTGTTTATTTTTCGACACAAGTGACAGGTTTTCCCAGAGCCACTCACTGCCAAATAAATACACGCCTGGGTTAACTTCTCGAATCTGCCTTTCTGCTGCAGAAGCGTCTACAAATTCTTGATTTTTTACAATTTTCCCATTCTTGCGAATGATGCGGCCGTAGCCTGCGAGCGGCGCGAATTCATGATCAAAATGCGGTGCGACAGTAGTCAGCATGGAAAAAACAGACTTACTTTCTTTATGCAAATTTACCAGTTTCTGAATACTAGCCGACTGTATAAACGGCATGTCGCCATAAAGCACCAGGACATTTTTACCTTCCACTTTGGGCTTAGCTGCCGCCACTGCATGACCTGTGCCAAACTGACCTTCTTGAAATGCATAAATATAATTGGGCCCCAGGTATGACTGAACCAGTTCGTATTTATGCCCAACTACGATCACTGGCTTCATCAGATCTGAGACTTGAGAAATCGCGTCCAGCAAATGTTGGATCAAAGGTTTCCCTTTGAGTCCGACTAAAACTTTGGGCAAAGAAGAATTCATTCGAGTTCCCTTGCCAGCTGCTAAAATAATTGGTTGTGTGCTCATAAAAGTTAAAAGAAGGCGAGGGGAAGAGCGGGCCTTCCCCTCGAAAACCAAACGACCGACTCACAGCGACATCGAGATGACGAGGTTCGGAAGCGGACCGAGTCCTTTTCTGATTCGGTAGGCTTCGAGCCGAGGCCAGCAGACTTTTCGAGCGAACTCCGCGGAAGCCGCAAGAAGACCTCTGTGCGCAAGGCGCTGCCAGTCGCCTTCAAACTCGTGAGTGTTCACGAGACTTCCCAGCAACAGTTGGCCCATGTCTCCGAGGTCGTCGTAGCGAAACTCTCGCGGCTGATCCGGGTCGGCGTTGTGGTAGAACCGAAACGCCCAGATGTAGCGAAGGAGCTCGAGCATCTCAGAGCAGGTCTGCCAGGACGGTAACTTGTCCCACTCGGCGTTGATCATGCCGCGCGAGCGGTAATACTCGACGCGGTGCGCCACATACGCGAAGATCTCGTGCCTCGTCGCCGCATCTGCCAGTTCGTTCCACGGAGCGAGCCCGAACTCGGCCCGAGCAAGCAGTTCGATCATTTCTCCGCTTGCACCCAGTTCGTCGCCGCCAGCGTGTACGGATCCGATCGTGATGCTGTACTCGCGACGATACCACTCGATGAAAATCTGAATTGCTCGCACGAGCGGGTGCGCCAGTGCTTCGCTTGCCGAAACCTTTGGTGTCACTGCATCCTCCTCCTTGAGAGTCCGAGGAAAGGTCCTCGAAACTAACCAAGACTTATAGCTTGTCCCAGTTAAATTCGAAGATCATTCTTTGCATCTCGTAAATGTCAGAGTTCTCGATAATTACACCAATTGCGTTTCCTGACGCATCTAGTCCGATATGGGCAATCTTGTCGCCATAAATCAGTTCGTGGGTCGTGCTGCCTTTGGTTTTTTTGTCTTTCAGCCACCTGCGATCATCTAGTCCTGAGAGCTCTCCACCTTCACCGAGAGATATAGTTTTTACATTAATTCCGTTTTCGATTCGCTTATCATTAAAAGCTGGAAAATCTTTATAAATCATTTGCCGCTCCTTCAGAGTCGAGGCTGAGTAGACATAATACTCCTTGTGCTTAAGATTTTTCAGTGTGTTTAGGATATCTTCCAGAATTTTCTTTACGCCTTTTGATCCTTCATAAACTCGGATAGTAGGTCTGCCGCCTTGCTGTGCAAACATACTTTTCAGCTC
This sequence comes from uncultured Candidatus Saccharibacteria bacterium, assembly GCA_964405805.1. GTDB lineage: Bacteria > Patescibacteriota > Doudnabacteria > UBA920 > O2-02-FULL-48-8 > CAYOPE01. Next base: position 27,294 of record CAYOPE010000008.1, read on the forward strand.
TGGAATTTTTTCAGTAATGGTAACTTTTAGTCTTTCTAGCTGTGTCTGCTTGTCCTCCAGCGCATCGACTAGCTTCTCAGGCGGCTCAGCCGCAAAGTGGTGCTTGCCTTTCTGATAAAAGCTGGCTAAGCCTAGGCTAACAAGCTTTCTTAAAATATCATAAGCTGTTCCTCTATTCACTCCAGAATTTCTAGCTACCATCCGCGCTGGTGACGGTCCTAAATGCAAAAGGGAGACATAAACACTAGTCTCTTTTTCTGAAAGACCGAATTCTTCTAAGATTTTCTTCAGTTCCATAGTAAAATCAGTTTACTCGTGTACTATTTTTTGGTCAAAAATAAGCTTCGAAAATGGGTTTAAACGCTAAAATAAGCCAATTTTTTGTTGGCTTATTTTCTGCACTTTTATAGTTATCCCCAAGCTAGAAAGTTATTTTATCTCCTGGATTTAGGTTTCCTTGCTGCTGAACTTCTGGTTTGGGTTCAGGTTTGAGCTCTGGCTTTGTTTGTTCTACTGGTTTTTTTATAGCCTCTGTCATGGCTTTCGCTGTCTCGTCTGCATGCTTGGTAATTTTTTCAGCATTGAGTTTATTTACAGTTTGCCAGACAGGGTTTTCTTGTGGTTTTTTCTCGTGAACCCTACGATTAGGTTGGCTTTCTGACTGATGTGCTCGACGCTCCTGAAATCTTCGCTCTTCTGGCCTTCGTTCTGGTCTCGGAGCAGGTGTTTGGGAAATCTGTTGAGTTGGACTCGGAGTGACGCGATTTTCATAACGTAAACTTTCCTGCAGATCCTCTTGCTCAACTGCTGCTGATTCTACTTCTGCTGCTTGTAAATGAAATTCCGACCCCATCCATTTGTTTATCTTTTCTTCGACCAAATCTTTTTTGTTTGCGTAACGCTCACGCGAAACAGTGATAACCTTCGGTTCATTACCCGTGGGCTCTGCGATTGGTGGTAGAGTTGTAGCTGAAAATGGAGTAGAAGAAACTCCATTGATCATAAGTTTTAAATAAATATGATATTTTGTCAGGTTTACCAAGTCGTTTAGAAGATACGTAGGGTCAAATTCCTTTTCGAGAAATTCTGCGTCATCAGCACCAACTCGGAAACAAACCAAAGTGCCGACGTTACCAAAAATTGCATCTCGGACGATAGTGTTCTTTTTATCAGCGACTAATTGGCCAATGTACTGATGGGCCACAACCAAATTCAATCGATACTTACGAGCCTCAGACAATATATTTGCAAATGACTCGGTAGCAAAATTCTGAAATTCATCGACATAAAGATAAAAATCCTCACGCTCTTCTTCTGGCATATCCACCCGACTCATGGCAGCCAGCTGCAACTTGGTGATAATCATAGCACCCAGTAAAGCAGAATTGTCTTCCCCTATTCTTCCTTTTGAAAGATTGATCAAAAAAATCTTTTTCTTGTCCATAATCTCCCGCAGATCGATTGAGCTTTTAGTTTGACCGACAATGTTTCGAATAATTGCTGAAGATAAAAATTGTCCGACTTTGTTTTGTATTGGCGCGATGGCTTCGTTTCGGAATTTGTCGTTATAGTTGGCAAATTCATCCACCCAAAATGACTTCACGACTGGATCTTTGATATTGTCTACGATTTTTTTACGGTAAGTTTTGTTCACAAGCATTCTTGCAATGCCAAGCAAGGTGTTTCCTGGTGAATCCAGAAGTGCCAAAATCGTATTGTTCAGAATGTATTCCATACGCGCCGACCAGACGCCAGCCCAAATTTTGGTAAACACACCCATCAAACCAGAAGCCACCAAATGTTTATATTTGGGATCCACGGATTCAAGTGGATTAAAAGCGATAGGAAAATCACTGTCTGCGGGATTTAGATAAACGACATCGTTAATGCGATTGGAAGGAATATAGTTTAAGACTTTCTCTACGGAATCACCGTGAGGGTCAACAAAGGCCACGCCATGACCTTCCTGAATATCTTGAATGACCATGTTTTCAATCAAGGTAGTCTTGCCCATACCAGTTTTTCCAATGATGTACATGTGTCGTCTGCGGTCGTCCCGACGAATACCGAAAGCGACTTCCCGATTTCGGAAGTTAGTTTTTGCAAACAGAGTTATATCATTATCATTTGGCATATATTTTTATCCTATTGGCAGATCCATGGGAGGAGCTGATTTTACTGTGTGAACCTTTTCAATCTGGGAAACTCGACTATGCTGTGCTTGTGGGAAGTGAAAAATTGACGCCAACTCCTCTGTGTTCATACGGACCTTTCCTACTCCTCGCCAGTGACTTCTGGCTGTGACCCAGTGCAGCATGTGGCGCTTACGAGTCAAGATATTAAATTGCAGATATGGCCGTTCGAGAGTTTCCGAAATTTTATAGGCTTTATCAGTCCAACTATGTCCAATATCAGGTTTAATTCCACTAAGATTTACGTCGTCAAAATTTCTAAAAGCTCCA
>CAYOPE010000009.1:0-27687 GCA_964405805.1 uncultured Candidatus Saccharibacteria bacterium
GAATACCGAAATTTTCCAAGGCCAAATAGACTTGGATGCCAAAGGCTACATTGTCCCGAAAAACGACACCAAGACCAATGTCGAAGGTGTATTTGTCGCCGGCGATGTCCGCGACTACCGCTACCGCCAGGCTATCACAGCAGCAGGCATGGGCTGCATGGCCGCCCTAGACGCTGAAAAGTATTTGCACATGGATCAGGGATAAGGTATTGTCTAAATAAGGACGGAGAGAGATCTCCGTTTTTATTTTCGTTTAAAAAAGCATATAATTTTAACATATGAGAGATACTGGACAACCTGTACCAGAAGAAGAAATAGAGCATGAAATCGAAACTGAATCAGAGGCTCAGTTTTCGCAGCGAGTGCGAGAATGGTCTTTGATGTGGCTCGAAGATTTTTATGAGGACAAGATAAATTTACCAGAAGATAGCTTTGAAGTTTCCGATGCTTTTCTCAATCATTTAGAAGGAATTGTAAATCATCAATCGAATTACAGAAAAGCAGTAGAAATATTTCTGAATGCCACAATTGATTTTGTTCGTCAAAAATCAGCAAATGTAGAAGAGAGAGGTAGAGTTGATAATTTTACAAAAAAACTTAGTCGAGTATTATCTGGAGGACATCCTGGCATACTTTCTGCTGCAAGCCCTGAAACTCAACTAATTATCGTCACAAGAGCCAATCGTGTTTTAGAATTGCAAGGATATTTAGGTCAGGCAATGACTAGCGAGCTTGCTTATAACTTCGCTTGGAATGAAGCAGGTACGCCAGAAGATATAGCTAGAGAAATTGAAAAATTAAATTTACCTGAGCAATTGGATGCCATAGATCAATTGCAAACAGTTGCTGCTGTAGCTTTGGCTGAGCAACCAGAAGGGCGGGGAAGCAATGCCGTCCGAACTGCTGAAACAATAATCAGAATCTTGAAAAGAAAAAATACTTCACCATTCTTTCAATATAAAACTGAACTAGCATCAGCACGTTTAAATCAGGAACAAATGGAGCCATCAGTAGGAGTATTCTCAATCCCTGGAGAAAGAGGGGTGAAAAGTCGTTTATCAGAAAAATTCGATCCATACAAAGAAGACCATGACAGAATTAGATTTCAAGTAAATCCAGACAAGATTCTCGAGAAAGGAACACGATTCCTTCGATTATCATCAGACACAGTGGGGCTCTTTGATCACAGCAATACTCTAAGAGATTTTTTTACTTTAGAGCACGCTGCTGAAGGTCAACCTCAAAAATTATCCTTAGTAGCTGTAAATCATTTGATTTATGGATTAGAGCATGATATCTACCCTCACCCATTAGACTTAGAAGGCGTTATCGAATATTTATCCACTCAAACGGCTCCAGTTCCTAGGAGCTTATCCCAAGCTTTAGTAAATGAATGGCATCATTTAGCCAAAGCAAGAAGATATCGTCCAGAGCAGGAGCGACTTAGAGAGCTGGAAGCAATGACTAGAAAAATTATCAGGCTGGAAGATCAGAATAACGAGCAAGAGCCGATCGACGGGAAATATGAATTAGGGCTAGCCAAGTATTTAAGAAAATTGCGGGCTGATGTCGAGTCCAATTATAAAAAGGTAGAGATTCGAGATGTGGAAGAAATTTCTAAGGACAGCCAGCTCAATCCTTTTGCTTCAGGGACTGACCAAGATTTAGCCTTACTTGTTAAACATCTTCATCATCCAGAGCTGCGTCAGCAAATTGAAGCCGACCTAGGAATCAATCTAAGCGAGATCCCGCTGCGTTCCCAAATTCATTTGCTAAAGTTTTTATCAGAACAGAACCGAGAAGGATTTGATAGACTGCGAAGTATTTTACATCAGACGCATGGTGCTCAGCCTGAGATTCCAAATAAGGCACTACAAGCCTTTGTCGGATGCGCAGAGAATAGCCAATTCGGAGAAGTTTTGTTAAATTTTGTAGAGAGAAGAGTCGAAGCAGGAGATCTGAAAGCTTTATCTGAGGTTTTAGATAAATATATCGAAATTACGAAAACGAGCGATCAAGTGCAGCAAGTTCTCAGCCAAAGATACTTAGGATCTGAGAATGCAGAATTGATTCAGTTAGTCCAACAAAATATCATCATTCGCGCTAATAAATTATTGGAGCAAGCCAACGAAGGCTTGGTGGAGCGTATAAATTTGGAGCAAGCAAATGCAGCATTGCTCGCTGCAACGATTCGGTCAGTAGTCGAATCCGGCGGAAATTTAGAATCTATCAAGGGTCTGTCAGCCACTGAAGTAGCAGGTCCAGAATTATCCGCAGAAGATGCAGCGAACATGGAAGAGATTTATGGCAAAAATTGGATTGCCAAAACCACCCCAGAATATTGGCAGTTATTACGAGAAAAATTTGAAACTAGTACGAAAAATCCGAAAGCTAGATTTAGAGTACTGCGTGATAATGGGAAAATTATCGCCTTCCTCAGATTCATGGAAACTGAAGATCAATCAGGCAAGTCCTATATTCACTTCGGAGCATTTAATGTTGACCCTGCTTATCAAAATGGCAAAATTGGCGAGGATTTTCTTAGCCCAGCTATCGCTTTAGAAAAACAAAAAGGATTGCCGATTCGCTGTGAGACGAATCCTTCCAATCCCATGCTTAGAAAATATTTAGCTTTAGGCTTTCAGAAAGTTGGCGAAGCCGTAGAGCATGGTGAACCAGAAGTTAGACTTGAGATTCCTGTTTAACTTTTAGTGGTTCTGCGAACTGCCAGGTAAAAAGATAGAGCTGCCTATGCATCTCAACGATGTCTTTGTCCTGAATGATGACCCCAATAAATTTTTTGGGGTTTAAATTTATATAGCTAATTTTATCATCGTAAATCTGAATCATACTTGAGAAATGCATCGAAGTATCTTGAAGCTTCACTAGTCGTACTTCAGTTATCCCGCGATGATAGTTCGTTAGTCGCTGTCTGTTTTCAGGAGTATCATTGACGAGATTTCGTTTTTTTATTTTCAGCCGCTCGCGCTTGGCTACATATTCTTTATTTATTTCCGGAATATACTGATCAATCGCAGACATATCGAGGTAAGAGAGAATTTCTCCTTTGGTCGACAGGTTATCGAAAATAACTTTCTTCATGCCGTCATATCCCTCGAAGAACTGCACCCCTGGTCTATTCAGTGCCAGGTTGTAGTCAGAAGTGAGGTTGCCCAGAATTCCGTCCAGTGCCAGCTGGGCGGTTTTTATTTTTTGCTCTTTGGCTTCTGTGAATTCTTTGACTTTCAGCGGGTGTGCTGGCTCAAACATTGCTACCTTTCCAGTGGATTCGTTTTTGATGACTAGCCCCAAACTTACCAGTTCATCTAGGATTTTATAAACCAGTCCACGCTTGAGCGGGGATTTAAGAGCTATTTTGCCAGCCTTCAGCGGACCGTTTTTGAGCAGAATTTCATAAACCTCAGCCTGGTCAGGCTCCAGCCCCGCAGCAACCAGGGTTTGGAGGTATTGAGAGTCAATGGTTCTGATGGTTCTTTTTTTGACCCCCTCTAACTCCCCCTTAAAAGGGGGAGGATTTTTCGACACCCCTCCTTTTAAGGAGGGGCTGGGGGAGGTCCTTAACTGGCTTGAGTCAGTATCCATACCCTTATTATACGCCTATTTTAGATAATTGTCAATATCTTGTGACAAATTAAGCCTATAAATATTATGGTTTTGGCCTTCTAATTACTAATTACTTATTACTAATTACTATATTTTGCCACTAAGTCTAGACAAAAGAGCAAAAATCATATATACTTCCCTGTTAAGCTGAAATACCGAAATACAAGCCTTCAGCGAAACAAGCACTTTAAAACCACATATTAGTTAGCTCTTCAGGAGAGAGCGAGCGAACACATAGAAATTAAGCGGGTTATTATTATCTCTTCTGATATTAGTAAGCCGCTTTCTTTTATAGGTAGAAGTTTGAGGGGAAGCAGGATTCCCTTCAATCTTCTCTCTAAAAAGGAGAGAGTAAAAATTTGTTCTTTATATATAAGTCATGCCGAAAGCTTAGTAGAGAAGATTAGAACCTTTGAAGCTAAGAAGGATCAAATTCAGGAGAGTTTGATCCAGGCTGATCCCGCTACATGATCAGGCCGAATGTTAAGCGCCAAAGAGAAATCTTTGGAACTTAGCCGACCATTTCATCCCTAGCACCGAGTGCCCGTTCATATGTCGCAAGATATGTGAACGGAAATCTCAGTACTAGTAAGAACTTTGAAAATTTATTGGAGGAAAAAATCCGCGTTAAGAGTTATGCGTAGCGCGGGATAGATCCCAAGCGATTGCGCAAGCTTCGCTTGGGACTTCACAGAAGAATTTTTTATTTTGAATTTTTCTGTGAGGGAATTATCCCTCCTCTTTTGCCCATAAGGAGGCAAAGTGAACAAGATTAATTTTTCGGGACACCCGGTTGCTGGTTTCGAGGTTGCGCCGCTCGTGGGCGCGAACCTGCCCTTGATTTCGAGGGCCAGGAGCTCTCGGCCGCCATGCGCGAGCTGTTGCTCGCGCTGCCCGGCCGGGACGAGCTACTCCGCGGCGCGGCTGCGGAGATCATCCTGCCGGGCATGAGCCCGGCCGTCGCTGTCCTGCTGGCCGAATGGGTCGGCCAGTTTGGGTGCTTTCCCCGCATCCGCTGGGCGGTGCGGGGCGCGGGCGGTTCTTTCGAGTGGCCGGACTCGGCCACGCTGAACCTCTCGGAAGTCCGGGAATCAGCGCGCACCGCGCGCTAGATCCCGGAAGGAGATGTGGTGACTCCTAAACAATTCACCATTATGTCAGATGCCCCAAAGGGGCAAGGAGAAGACGATGGTCGAGAGAACCTTTGTCATGCTCAAGCCCCTCGGTCTCCAAAGTTTTCTACTGGAGATCATGGGGCTGCTCCGCGGAGTGGGAACGATTTCCCGCCGCGAACTGAAAGTTGTGCGTCGCGAGCTAATCGCGGCACACTACGCGGAGCATTCTGGTAAGCCGTTTTTCCACCGGCTTACTGAGTACTATGAGGGCCAGACAGTTATGGCTGTCATAGTGGAAGGTCCGGATGTGGTCGCGCGCGTCCGGGCAGCACTGGGACCTTCCGACCCACGGAAGGCAGCGCCTGGTCAGCTGCGCCATTTGGTGTTCACCAAGTGGGGCGACGGCCAGAGGGGGTGGCGAGCACTCGAGCTCGTTACCTCAGGCGTGGACAACCTCGTCCATGCCTCAGATTCTCCCGAAGCCGCGGAGCGAGAGATCGCTCTGTGGTTTCCGGAGAACTAACACTCGAAGGGGAAGCAAGCCAGCACTCACGGCTTCTTCCCTCCTTCTCAAAAGAATTTTAATTAAAGAATTTTTTTGAGAGGGATGACCCCTCAATCGCGCTTGGCGATAACCACCAAGCATGCGTCCTGTTTCAAATATCCGCTATAAGTCAGGTTGGCACCTGACGAAGTGCGGAGAATAAAGAAGCAGGACTGAAAAGAATGAGGAACATTTTCTCATTCGATGCCGAGACCGATGGGCTCTGGGGTCAGGCATTTGCGATTGGCGCTCTCGTATATGACGAGAAAGGCGCTGAAATCGCGCGCTTTGTCGGGCGTCTGCCTGACGAGGCCGTCCACGAACAGTGGGTTCGTGAAAATGTCCTGCCGACTCTGTACGGTCTGCCGGTGACCCACAGCGACTACGCGTCGCTTCTGGCTGACTTCGCCAAGTTCTATCTGGCGAACAAGTCGGAAGCCGATATCGTGGTGCACATGGGCTACATCGTGGAAGCGAAAGTGCTTCGCGATGCCCATGACCTGGGCTTCATCGGCGACTGGGACGGCCCGTACCCGCTTTATGACGTCTCGGGTAATCTGCAGCAGGTTCGGGAAGACCCGACCTCTGTCGATGCCTACGTCAAAAAGCACGACTTGGCAGTGCCGGATTTCGGTGGTACGCACAACCCGCTGCATGACAGCGCGGTTGCCGCCGCCGTTTACCGTCACTTGCTGAGTCGCTAAGTCGTCTCGGCTAGCGCAGAGCTTGCAGGAGAAATCCGTACAGCTGCGCAATATAAACTAACAAGTTCCTTTTCTGGAGGATGAGTAAATCCAGAATTACTCGACTGAAATTTTGTCGAGGACAGGGCGGGAGCGAGTTTCAAGCCAAGCTCGCTTATGAGCTCCGATAAGCTCAGCTATTAAAGCACAAAGAGGAGAGAGCCAGCACTCACGGCTCTTTCCTCTCTCCGCATCTGTCGAAGATGTTTAACTCTCTCCTACATCTTCGTCAGTTTCGGGAGAGCTTTCAAGGAGGACAGTGATGGAACGATTTGTGATTTTGAGTCAGCAGGAGTTGGATGACTGGTCACACCGAGAGGTCAGGCTCACCTTGGTTGTGGCCATACTTCTGGGCGGTGATCGGCTGAGATGCTGCGACGAAGCAGTCGCACTCGAGGTCGATGGCCAGATCGTGGGCGTGGCTAGTATCTCGCCTGAGGGTGAGTCGTATGATGGAAAACCGGCAATTGTCGGCTTGTATGTCGTGCCTGAGCGCCGCCGGCAGGGTTACAGCATGAAAATCATGCAAGCTGTAATTCAGCGCTGCCAGGAGCGCGGGCTCGTACCGGTCCGCATCGACGTCATGTCCGGACGGCTCATGCGGGTGATCGAGAAATTGCCTGCAGAGCTCAAGCAAGTCCTGGATGTTCGATACCAGGGCGACATGATGGATAGCATGCGCGAATGAAGTTTTACTAAGTTGTGGGTTAGCTGGCTCCGACCGAAGCGTCAGAGCAAAAACCCTCATCGTTTTTCAGTAGTCGGGACGAAAATGAGAGTTAGTAAACTAAATACTATATACTAATTTCCATTTTTGTCCTTACTAGCTCGCTTAAAACAGGAGTTAAGTGGGACAGGTGAATTCAGCGACCTCAACATGCTGATGATCCGAGGCTCACGCCTATGTCCGCGAAATAGTCGGACGAATTGGCACGAGCAACGGGAGGTGCGGAATGAAATGTTTTTCATGGACGACGAGCGGACTGTCTGCGGGGCTGGAACTGAAGGCCGATCAGAAGTTCGGCCAAGTCCTGTTCCTCGGCGAAGAGGGCCGAGGTCGTCGATACGAGAAGATCGCCCTTGGTCGCCGCAACCCGGCAGAGGTCGTGAACGGACGCGTGATGAACGCGAACCCGGTCAAGATCACGCTGCCGGCCAAGGACGGCAAGCCCGAGAAAACGTTTTACGTCCTCGAGCAGCCGACCACGGGGACCCAGAACGTGCTTGTGCGGATTAACTCCTACGGGGGTTACATCAAGTATGGGCAGGGCGGGTACAGCACCGCGGCTGGCAAGCCCGAGACGCTGATCAGTGGTTACGGCGCGTTCGGAGACGCGGGACGGATCGGAAACTGGACTGACGGCCTGGTGGTCATGCACCCCGGGGACGTCATCCGGATCCACCCGTCGCGCACGTGGGGTCATGGCGACTCCGCGCTCTGGATGGACAAGACCGGCCAGCCGCAAACGGCGAGCTGGCAGGACTACGAGACCATGATGGCGATTCATGCGGCAGAGGCAACTGTTGCCGATGCCGAAGAAAAGCCGCAGGGTCTTCCGCTCCTTGCCGGCCAGATGCCGATCTTCAGCTTCCAGGGGGGAGAAATCATCCTGGGATTCAAGCTGGAGAAAGGTGCTGCTGGTGCGTCGGTTCGTCTCGGCGAGGAAGGCCGCGGGCGCAAGCTCGCGGAAATCCCCATCGTCGGCGAGCCGCCGATGGTTCCATGCCCGAGCCGCAACGACAGCTACGGGTGGTACTACTTGGACCGCGAGCCCGGCGAGCGCGACGTCAAGAAGTGCTCGGGCTGCGGACTGCGCTACGAGATCGTTCGTGGAGAGCGGATTGAAATCGCTCACCCGCGCGACAAGGGCGAAGTCCTCGGCGTGCTGCCGCAGTCGGCCGTGGCGGATCTCGGCAAGGGCATCTTCGGACTCGTTCAGTCCGAGAAGTCCGAACCGAACGCTTACTTGGTGCGCGTTTGCACCGGACACGGCTACACCCGTCGCGGTGGCGGCTTATGGGAACTGTGGAAGGGAAATCCGACCGTGGTGACCAAGGGCTACGGCGCTGACGGCGACGCGGGTGGCATCGGAAGCTGGGACGACGGACTCATGATCCTCCGCGAGGGGGATGTGGTTCGTGTCAGACCCAGTGGCGATGGCCCCGCGTACGCGTTGTTCGTGGAAGGTGGCAAGGTTCAGTCCGAACCTTGGGTTTCGTGGAAAGTGAAGGACGCCAAGCGCGACCCGAACTTCTACGTTGCCAAGGGAACCTCGCCGTGGGGATACGTTCCCGCGGAGTGGGTGGGACGGGTCGTGACCACCATGACCATGGGCGAGCGCGGCATGTCAGGTGGCCATTCGATTCCGTCATACGCCGAGAGAGAAACGGGCGAGCTCATTTCTATCGAGCCGTTCGTGCTCAATCTCGGTTGGGACGGGCAGGACTACCACGCGATCACCGTCCGCGATGCGCTCTGGATCGTCCTCACCGACAAGCAAGTTCGTCGGCTCGAGGGCGAGGGTCTCGCCAAGCGTCAGGCTCTCCGCAAGGAAGCCGAACTGCTTCGCGACCAGGCGAAGGAAGCCCAGACCCGCAGCCACTTCCAGCTCCTCGACCGCAGTTTGCGCGAGGAAGTTGCGAAGGTGGCGGCCGGAGAGACGTTCGACACCATGCCCACCGAGGGCTGGCACGGAAGTCTCACCGGATGGGTCGAGAGCGCGAAGCGGACACTCGGTCAGCTGGCCGAAGCTGACTCCGAGGCCAAATCGCTCGAAGCGCGCCAGAACTCTGGAGAAGTTTTGAAGGAGTTCACAGCGTGGCATCGGCGGGGTGGCATGAGCAACAACGGCGACGGCTGGGTGATCCAAGCGGATGGTTCACGTCGGGAAGCGGACAGCAATGATGTCCGCCGACACAAGTCCGATGGGAACTATACGTGGCAGCTGGTCAAGCCCGAGGAGCTCGCACTTCGGTGGAGCTGCGGTCACATGGGAGACGTCGCTGGCAACTCGAACTTCGAGGTTGCCAAGCTCCCGGTGAGCGGAGCGACTGCGGAGCAGCTGGAAGCGGTGAAGGTTATCGAGGAAGAAATCGAAGCCCCGGAAGGAGCCTTCGGTCTCAACCCTGAAATCGTTCGCCGCAACAGCGAGCGCGTCCACGCGATCCGTACTGCTGCCGGCAAGGTCCTGCGCCAGGTTCCGGAGTTCGACTACTACAAGGTGGTCGGGCACAACGGAGTCGGGCTACAGGAAGGCACGAACAGCTTCGGCGTTAACCACGCACAGCCGTTTGACGAACGGTGCGATGGGCGCGACGCCCAGGTTGTGCGGAAGGTGCCCGCGGGCGACGGCATGCTGGAGTTCCTGGCTTACGACAAGTACGGCCAGATGAACTTCTCCATGCGGTGGCGACCGCTACGGCAGGATGAGGCTTCGAAGCCTCAGCCGGAACCGATTGCCGAGGGTGGAAATTTCACCGACGTCGGCAATCGGTGGTTTAAATGTCCTGCCGGGCATACGACCCGGATGGACAGGGCCGACTGGGGTCGCTACCAGCAGGGTGAGGCACTAACGCTTGCCTGTAGCTTGTGCGCCACCAGCGGCTCGGTGAAAAAATAAAAATAAATGGTTTATCCGTCACCCTAGGAAACGGATTGTCCCGCCATAAGCGGGATAGCACTCGAAGGAGGAAGTTAGCAACTAGCTTCCTCCCTTCTCAAAAGGATTTTCTAAAGAATCTTTTTGAGAGGGAATTCACCCTCTATAGACTTTTGAAAGGCGGCACGATGAAGAAAATTGTTTTGACCGGTGGACCGTGCAGTGGGAAGACCACAGTGTTGCGGGCCCTCCGTGATGAGTTCGCGGGGATTATCATCGTACCCGAGGTTGCCACTCTGCTTCTCGAAGGAGGCTTCCCGGTTCCGGGCAAGCACCTCCCGTGGAGCGAGGAGTGGCAAGCGTCTTTTCAGGCAGCGGTACTTCCGCTGCAGCACTCTCTCGAGGATACTCACAGACTGATGGCAGTTGGCAATGGTTGTCAGCTTGTCATCTGTGATCGAGGTGTCCTAGACGGGGCGGCTTATACCCCGGGCGGTGTTCCGGAGTTCTCGCGCCGCTATGGCGTGGATCACACTCTGGCGCTGGCGCGCTACGAGTCGGTGATTCACCTCGAATCGCTCGCGACTGCTGAGCCGGAAAAATACGGCAAGGCGGGAAACGATTCGCGGTTCGAGCCGCTCGAGCGGGCGCAAGAACTCGAACGGGCGACCCGCGCCGCATGGGACGCGCACAGCCGACACCTGGTACTCGACGGCCGGCGGGGCATCGAAGGCAAGATCAGCCAGGTCATCGGCATCGTCCGGTTTCTGTTGGCTGAGAAGGGAGGTGGATGATGACGGAGATTGAACGTAAGTTCCGTTTAGACTTCATCCCCTCGATCGACCTCGGACAAGGCGAGGAGATCTTTCAGGGATATCTCCTCGTCAACGATGGCGAGCTGCGGATCCGCCGCAAAGCAGGCCGCAGCTACATCACCGTCAAAGGCGACGGCACTCTGTCCCGCGAAGAATGGGAAGCAGAGGTGCCTGCCTGGGTCTTTGATCAGCTCTGGCCAGCAACAGACGGTCGGCGGATCGAGAAGACCAGATATCCAATCCAGCACGAGGGGATGACCCTCGAGCTGGATGAATACCATGGATCGCTCAAAGGACTCGTTATCCTGGAATGCGAGTTCCTGTCGCTCGAAGCCTCACAAGCTTTTGAGCTCCCCGAGTGGGCTTCGGACGCGGTGGATGTCACTGCAGAAAAAGCCTACAAGAACAAAAACCTGGCAGTTCAGGGAATGCATAAATGAAAAAATAAAAAATAAAAGGTTTATTCAGTACCTTGGAACTGGATCCAGTGCAGAGATGCGCTGGACGTTTGAAGGAGGAAGATTGTGCAATACGATTTTCCTCCCTCTACATCTGCTGAGGAGGTTACCTTCATCCTTGAAGGTGACGTTTACTCTCTCCTCTCCTCAGCAGTTGTGGGGAAATTTAAAACCGCCTGGATTTGTGGGCGGTTTTTTGATCAGAGTTTTATATTCAGGGCTCCTTCGAGTTTGGTGAATTTTTTGTCAAAGACCTGGATTTTATCTGAGACATCGAGACTGCGCTGAACTTCGTCAAATCTATGATCGACGTGGTCGAAGCTCGTCTTGACCATAGTAGCCAATTCTTCAGTTTGGCCTTTACTGAAGTCTTTCAGCTCTTCAGTTTGAGCCTTTAGTTGCTTATCTAAGTATTCTGTAGTTAATTCTGCCATATATTCCTTTCTGCCGCCGTTACTGATGGGTCTAGTTATCCTAGAACCTGGAAAAAACTTTGTCAAAGATATATCATGCTCAAGCTATGGCTATAAACCCCTTTAAATCAGCGATGCAGCAGCTACAGAATGCTGCGAAAATTCTCAACCTAGACGAGAAAACTCTGGCGATTTTAAGTAAGCCGCAGAGAGTGATTTCAGTTTCTATCCCTGTAAAAATGGACAGTGGGAAGACGCAAGTTTTTCAGGGCTTCCGCGTGCAGTACAATGACGCCCGTGGTCCTTTTAAAGGTGGTATTCGATACCATCCGCAGGTGAATCTGGATGAGGTTAAGGCGTTGGCTTTCTGGATGAGTATAAAGAATGCCATTGTCGGGGTTCCGTATGGCGGCGGCAAAGGCGGCGTAGCTGTGGATCCGAAAAAATTGTCAAAAGGGGAGCTCGAAAGACTGTCGCGCAAATTTATAGATCTAATTTACAAATATATCGGTCCACAAGTCGATGTGCCGGCGCCTGATGTAAACACAACTGCGGAAATTATGGGCTGGATGGTAGACGAATACTCGAAGTTAGTCGGAAAATTTACTCCAGCTGTGATTACTGGCAAACCTCTCAACCTCGGCGGCTCACAAGGTCGCGAAGAAGCTACTGGTTTTGGCGGGGTGGAGATTCTTAAGCAGGCAGCGAAAGATTTAAAGTTAAAAAAAGGCTCTACAGTTGCGATCCAGGGCTTTGGCAACGTCGGGTCCTTTTTTGCTGAGCTGGCTTCGGAAAACGGATTTAAAGTTGTGGCTGTTTCAGATTCGAAAAGTGGGATTTATGATCCCAAAGGTTTGAAAGTTGAGCAGGTTAAAAAGTTTAAAAAAGAAACCGGAGCACTCAAGGACTTTCCAGGAGCAAAAGATGTCACGAATGAAAAACTTTTGGAGCTGCCTGTGAATGTCTTAGTGCCGGCAGCACTCGAAAATCAGATTCACAGAGGCAATGCCAGAAAAATTAAAGCAAAAATGATTATCGAGATGGCCAATGGCCCGACAACACCTGAAGCCGATGTCATTTTATATAAAAAAGGGATTTGGGTCATACCAGATGTGCTTGCCAATTCGGGCGGGGTGGCTACTTCTTACCTTGAATGGTCTCAGAATCTCTCTGGGCTTTATTGGAATCGCGAAGAAGTGTTGAAAAAATTGACTTCATTTATGATAGCTGCCTGGAAAAATGTTTTGAGCTCGAAAGAAGAATACAAGACAGATTTTCGCAATGCCGCATTTATTCTTGCGATCAAGCAAATCGCTGAGGCTATGAAGGCCCGAGGGTATTGAAAAAAAATCGAAATTGTGATATAATATAAATAGATAAATATAAGAGAGGCCATAAGCCTCTTTTTTAGATCCTGAAACAAACATGAAAAAACAAATAATAATTTTAGCTGTCGCAGGCTTATTGCTTTGGCCGGTTTCAATTTTAGCTGACACGACCACGACTCCGACTCTTGAGATTAGCACTACTTCTGTTTCTAGTGGTAAGCTTGGTATCAATTATTGCGCAAGTTTTCAGACGAACCTAGGATCGAGCGGGAATAATTGGAGTATTAGCGATGGGACATTGCCAGCTGGCTTAAGTTTGAGTATGAGTGGAGGATGTACATCTACAGACACTTCCAGCACGCCGAAAATTAGCGGGATCCCGACCGCAATCGGTACTAGTAGTTTTACTTTAAAAGTTACTTCAGGTGCTCAGACAGCTACTAAGCAATTTAGCTTAATTATAGATCCTGCCACAGCTTCACTTAACATTAGTTTGGATTCGACATCGCCAGCTGCCAAGACTTTATCACCAGGAGACACGAACGTCCCGGTACTTGCTTTCCGAATTGTAAATAATTACAAGCGGGCAATTAAGTTTACAAATTTTAGTGTAGCGCTAACGCAAAACAGTACAGTGCGGCCCACAGATTTTTCTAAAATTTACTGGTATGATGGCACCAATGTTTTAGGATCATCAGCGCTGGGCTATTTGGAAAGTAATTATGGGCTAGCTTCGCTGCAGACAGAAGTTTCAGTGGACGCCCAGGCGTTTAAGGTTATCACTGTGAAAGCCGATGTCTCAGAAAAAATCCCAGCTGGCCAGAAAACCGCTCAGTTTGCCATGCTTGAAGATTTGTACGCCCTCAACTCGGAAGGATTAATTGTTAGTGGTTTTCCTTTTTTTGCCAATTCCCAAACCATCTTAAGTACTCAGCCTTTGGCTGCGAATAAATACCCAACCGGCTGGCTCGATAGCGTGTCTTCGGACGGCTATCTTTATGGTTGGGCTTATGACCCAGACCACCCGGATCAAGCTTTAGATATACAAGTTTATTTTGATAGCTTAAGTGGAGCGGGTCACGAGCCTGTGAATGCTACAGCCAATGTCGAGCGTAAAGATGTGGATCAAGTTTTGTCTATTTCGGGTAACCACGGATTTAAAATACCTGTTCCAAAAGAATTACAGGACGGGCAGCAGCATGTGGTGAATGTATATGCAGTAGATGTAGATGATGAGACCGGACTTTCTAATGTCAATCTTTATGGCTCCGGTAAAAAGTTTACTTTGGGAGGTACTAGTTCTGATCGGCATGCGCGAGGAGCGGTAGTGCTCGACCCTGCTGGTACTGCTTTTTTCTTGGGCGCTGAGATTCGCTATCCTTTCCCAAGCGCTGAAGTTTTTCTGTCCTGGGGCCATAAATTTTCAGATTTGATTTCAGCTAGCGCTGGCGATCTGGCCATGCCAGTTGGCCCAGTTGCCGAAATGAAGAAGTAGTATTATTATTTAAATACTTAGTCTTTTAAAAATATGGCAAACAATTTTGGAAAAAGAAGGGATTCGTCATTTGGTATTTGGAAAAAAGACCATGATGATACAGATGTCGATGAAAAAGATCCTCTGATTTGGGGCGCTAATAGTCCAACTCGCGATAAGTTATCTGAGAACCCAGAAGATGATTTGATTGCTAAAATGGACAGAGAGAGAGCAGGTATTTCAGATGAAGAAGAAGCGAGGGGTTTTGATCACACTTCTGAGCATGCCAAGATGTTAAGAGGGATTGCAGATATTTCCGGCGAGGAAGGCGAAGAAGATGATCAGGTTAAACGGGGAGATGTGTATTTTAAAGGAAAGGCCGCCGCAAATGTAGGAAAAATTCATCAGAGCGGTAGGGCTGATCTTTCTCCTGCAGAAAGACTACAACATGATATTGGGAAAGACGAGAGGCTAAACAGAGAATACAGAAAAAGACATCTCTCTAACGCGCAAATCGGTCGCGAAGCTCAAATGCGAAAACACAGAAAATCAAAGCATAAATAATAACAAAATCCCGACGATGAGGCGGGATTTTGTTTATGCAACCCTGGACTTGATTCAGGGTCTAAAGAAAAGATCCTGACTTTCGTCAGGATTGCGACAGTTGTTACTGGCTGGCTCTTTCCACATAGTCTCCAGATTGAGTGTTGACGCGGACGACATCGCCTTCTTTGATAAAGAGCGGAACATTGACCACATAGCCAGTTTCCAGTGTCGCAGGCTTAGTGCCACCGGTGGCTGTATCACCTTTGACTCCTGGCGCTGTTTCTGTGACTTTCAGATCCATTTTGATTGGCAGATCCAGGGCGATCGGGCGGTCTTCGAAAAACATAATCGTAGTGTCAGCTCCTTCTTTCAGAAATTTGATCTGATCTTCGACGATCACTTTTGGCACGACGATGGTCTCGAAGCTTTCTGGATCCATAAAGTGTGCGCCTTCATCATCTGCGTAAAGATATTGGCATTTTCGTTTGGCTACATCTGCCTCGTCAATTTTTTCACCATACTTGAACGAGTATTCCATGACTTTACCAGTCATGAGATTGCGAAGCTTGGCCTGGATCACTGGTTTTCTCTGCGCGGTACGCATAAAATTCGACCAGATGATCTGGTATGGTTCGTTGTTGTATTTGATAATTTGTCCAGTGCCTTTGAGATCAGAAAAATCGAGAACTGCCATGTTAGTTAAGGTTTCAGGTTGCAGGTTTCAGGGTTCAGGAAACTGTACCCTGTCCCCTGTAACCCGGTTAAGAACTTACGAATGGCAACAATGCCATGTGGCGAGCGCGTTTAAGGGCTTGAGAGACCATGCGCTGATGCTTGGCGCATGTGCCGGTCTTGGTCGAAGACATAATTTTTGCATGCGGACTCATAAAGCGGCGCAGGAACTGCGTATCTTTGTAGTCGATGTATGAAATCTTTTCTGTGCAGAAAAGACAGGGTTTCCGAATATTAGTTGGTGCTGGCATAATTAGTAATTAATTAGAATGGAATGTCATCGTTATCGATTTGGATTTCTGGAAGCTCGGACTTTGGCTCGGGTTGCTCTGCCATAGCTGGCTGTGAAGTTAGTGGTGCAGGGGAGCCAGACTGACCGCTTGGGCGTCCCAGCATGATCATGCTGTCAGCTACGATTTCTGTGCGGTAGTTTTTTTTGCCATCCTGTCCTTCCCAGCTTCTGGTTTGCAGTCGGCCTTCGATGTAGACTTGCGAGCCTTTGCGCAGATATTGCTCAGCTACTCCTGCGAGTCCTCGCCACATCACGACGTTGTGAAATTCAGTCTGTTCTTTCTTTTGACCTGACTGATCTGTCCAAGTAAATCCAGTAGCTACTCCGAAAGATGCGACCTTGGCACCATTGGGAGTGGTTCTGACTTCTGGGTCGCGAGTGAGGCGCCCTATAATCATAGCTTTGTTTAGATCCATATTATTTGGCTAAGTCTTCTGATTCCAAAGCTTTGGCAATTTGCTGCTCAAGCTCTGTGTCAGACATTTTTACTTCAGCAGGAGCTGCTTCGGCCTTCACAGCTTGCGGTTTGCGATTCGCACGCATCTTGTCCTGGATCTTTTTGTCCTTGATGGCTCGGCGGTCCTGTTCTTCGACGTTGACGATTAGATATCTGATAATCGGTTCCATAGAACGCAGCTTGTTGTCGAGTCCCTGGAGCTTGGATCCTTCTAAGTTAAAAGTTTCTAAAACATAAAAACCGTTCCGGGTTTTCGAAATTGGATAAGCCAATTTTTTCTTACCCATCATTTCCTGGGCAAGAAGAGTGCTGCCATTGTCAGTGAGGAATTTGTCGACCTCGGCTGAAATGGAAGGCACGTCGTTATCGGAGACGGCTGAAGACAAGATATACATCAGCTCATATTTTGGCATAGAAAGGGTTCTTTCTATCGCCCGGTCAATCGCCGGACGAATATTGCTTAATATTCAATTGCCTGCGTATTTTAGCAAGAAAGCGAGGGTTAGTCAACCTGCCTGCCGGCAGGCAGGGCCATTTTTATGACCTCGAAACATTCTTGTTTTAAGAAGATGTCAATGACAAAGTCGGGCAAATATTGGCTTTGGTGAGCTTTGATGGCTTCATGCTTCTGTTTGGCAAAAGGAGTGATATCGATCATGGCTAACTTTTCATCAGGCACACCTTTTAGGATTTGTGTTTCGAAATGCTGAAGATGAACTCTTCGCGTCCTTTGGTGTTCGTTAAATTTATCAATCTGAGACGCTGGCATACTCATGAGCCAAGCTTCTTTTATTTTATGCGTTGCTTGTCTCACTGCAGCTAAGGCTGCTTTTCCCGTGATTATATGGTCTCTATGACCCGAAACTCCTTCCTCGCCAAACGTTAAAATGATTTCAGGTTTGTATTGATCGATCTTCTGTCGGATTTCCTCGACTAAATCTTCTAATTTTATTTTATCTAATCCACCATCAGGATGATCGAAGCACTCTGTGCATTTGCATCGAAGAATATTGCAAGCTTGTAGTAATTCTTTGACTCGAACCCCAGCCATTTGTTCTTCATTTAGATTTCTATTTAGCCGATCTGCTCCTTTTTCGCCGCGAGTAACACAGATGACTCCCACGCTTTTGCCTTCCTCAGCCAATTTCAGAGAAGTTCCAGCCAGCAGAAAAGATTCATCATCAGGATGAGCGATAATTGCTAAGGCGTATAAATTTTTTACAACAACGTTCATACATTAAATCTAAAATGGGCCACGTCGCCGTCTTGCATGACGTATTCCTTGCCTTCTACTCGCAGCCAGCCTTTATCACGAGCACCAGGATAGCCACCTGCTTCTAAAAGTTTATCCCACTGAATGACCTCGGCCCGGATAAAGCCTTTTTCAAAGTCTGTATGGATCACTCCTGCTGCTTGTGGCGCTTTGGTTCCTTTGACGATTGTCCAAGCCTTGGACTCTTTCGGTCCCGCTGTGATGAAAGTGATGAGATTGAGAAGTTTGTAAGCCGCTGCCGCCAGTCGGTCGAGTCCTGATTCTGTGATTCCCAGCTCTTTCATGTATTCTTTTTGTTCTTCTGGTGATAATTCTGAGAGTTCTTGCTCGATTTTGATATCAATGGGTAAAAAGTTAGGGTTGAGTGTTGAGGGTTGAGTGTTGAGAGTCGTGTTCGCCACATATAGTGTAGGCTTCATGGTTAGAAGTGACAATTGGTGAACTAGTCTATGCTCTTCTTCAGTCAGATGGACTGTGCGCGCAAGATTTCCAGCTTCGAGTGCAGTTTTAATTTTTTCTAGAGCCGCTTTGA
This sequence comes from uncultured Candidatus Saccharibacteria bacterium, assembly GCA_964405805.1. Taxonomy (GTDB): domain Bacteria; phylum Patescibacteriota; class Doudnabacteria; order UBA920; family O2-02-FULL-48-8; genus CAYOPE01. The sequence goes on from CAYOPE010000009.1 coordinate 17,946, forward strand.
GCATTACGGCTTCCTTATCACCAGACTTCACGTCTCGATGCAGGCTCTCTAGTCGCTTGTTTACAGTATTCAGATCTGCCAGCATCAGCTCAAGGTTGATTACCTCGATGTCGCGTGAAGGGTCGATGGATCCATCAACGTGAATGATTTCGTCATTCTTAAAAAATCGCACGACCTGGACTATGGCATCGACTTCGCGAATGTGTGAGAGGAATTTATTGCCCAGGCCTGCGCCTTCAGCAGCGCCTTTGACAAGTCCTGCGATATCCACGAATTCAATGCTGGTTGGCACCACTTTTTCGGATTTTTCAAGTGTTGCAAGTTTGGCAAGTCGCTCATCAGGCACCGCGATCACCCCGACATTGGGATCAATCGTAGTAAACGGAAAATTAGAGGCAGCTGCCTGCTGTTTGGTGAGAGCGTTAAATAGAGTTGATTTGCCGACATTGGGAAGACCAACGATTCCGATAGAGCGAGTTGAACTGGACATTTGAATTAGTGATTGGCACGAAGCCGATTACTTGTAATTGTTTCTGTGTTGCGATAACCTTCTCGACGGTATTGAGTATTATCTCTCTTTTGGCTTGGAATTTCAAGTCTGCTAATTTCTTCCTCGCCTTCTCTGCAAATTCTTCCATCTGTTTTTTGTTTGGTGCTTCTAATTGGACTTGGTTAGCTTCGCTCGTGGTATTTGCGATTTGAGTTTGAAGGTTTATCTTTTGCTCTTGTAAGGGAGTGAGATAATCTTTGAGCTGATTCAGATTGAATACCCCTGCTCCGTATCCTTTATTGTATCGCTCTATTTGTTTGTTTACTTTGTTCAGCTCCTTTTTAATGGCCTCGACATCAATGGAAGCGGATTTGGCTTTGGTTTGTCTGCCCTTAAACCAGCGTTCTACCTGTTCGGCCATTAGTTGAGGAGAGTTCATCAATCCTGAAATTTTTTGCCAAACGAGTTTATCAGCGAGAACAGCATTAACACCTTTTTCTTCACACTTGGCTGGAAGAGGGAAGTTTGAAATTCTATCATCACAGCGATAGTAGCGATTAGGTTTATTGTAATATCCTTCTCCGTGTCTGCGTTTGCCGCAATCGCAATATATTTTACCAGCTAGGAGATATTCATTTTTTCTGTTTCGCTGGCAAAGCTCGAAATTCAGCTTTAATCTTTTTCCAGCTCTTTCAAACAAATCTGGCTCGATTATTGCTGGGATAGGGATTATTATCCATTCTTCCTTTGGCCTTAGTTTGCGACTGGTCTTCCTTGTCTTCTTATATTTTTCGTTTTTGAGTGGCTTTTTAGGAACAACGGCGTAAGAAGCGGCATAATGTGCTTCGCCTATGTAACCTCGATGACGAAGCATAGTGCTTAAGGTGCTCGTATTCCAAACACCCCGTTTACTTCTTTGAGGTTTGATACCAAGTTGTTGTAATTTCTTCACGATAGTCCGAAGTGTAAGTCCTAAATCACCAACCCAGTGAAAAATCAATTTAACAACCCTTGCTTCTATTGGGTTGATTTCATAGTAACCGTGTATCTTATCTTGCTTCGGAATATAGTTATAACCGTATAAAGGTTTGGTTGTTAAAATATGGCCTTCTTTAACTTTTCGAAGTTTGCCTAACCTAAATCTTTCGGTTATTTTAACTCTTTCCCATTCATTAAATATGCCTCGCATACCCATCATTACTTTTTCTTCCGCATTTTTTGGTGCTGTAACAGTAACAAATATTACTTCAATACCAGCCTCTCGTAGCTCATCCATCACCAATTCCTGATACGAATATCGGCGAGCCAAGCGGTCAGGGTCGTAGATAAGGATGGCTTCCCAAACCCTATTTTTGCTTTTTGCATCAAGACGCAATCTATCAAGGTCTGGGCGTTCCAGAATATCGCCGCTCCAATCGTCATCTTTATACTCTTCCACGATACGCCAGTTGTTCTTTTCGGCAACTTCACCGAAAACCATTAACTGATTTTTAATCGTCTGTTCTTCCTCGTCTTGGTTTTTAGACACACGAGAATAAGTGGCAATAAGTTTTATTGGTTTGTCTGAGGTCATTTGATTTTGTGTTTCTTTAAGAATTTGTCTAATTCGACTTTTGGGATGCGAAGCAGGGAAGTTGTGCCATCGCCCAGCTTGTAGCCTTTTAATGAGCCATTTTTAAGCCAACGCATTATAGTGCGTGGATGAACCCTTAGTTCTTTGGCGACTTCTTGTAGTGTTAGAAATTCCATAATTATTTGATAACAGCAAATCTTTCTACGCCTTCACCTAAAATTACGATTTCATCGCCAGTTTTCAGGTCATATATGCTTACTTGGTTTTTTTCGAGCAAAGAATTATCGCCCGTGTTTACATATTCGGTGTAAACCTTTGGATAAACAATTACATAGTTTGTATCCATATTTGTTAGTTTAATAGCTTATTTATATTATACACAGTTGTCATTAGATGTCAAATCGGCCTGTTTCTTTAAGGTTTCTTCAAATAAAATGTCAAAAGCATTATTGAGTTTAATTAAATCAATATTTTCGGTAGGCTGATATATTATTTGAATTTTTTTTACTCCTCGAATATTCTGCATTATGCTAAAATTATTTCCTACTTAGCTTCACGTTATTTTCTCTAAATATTTGTTGGATTATTTCCACATTGACATCATCTTCATCGGTTTGGCCGATACTCTTAACTTTCTTTTCTACTTCGTCATCTGGCAGGGCAGCGTAATCAAACATTGTGGTTGCCATATTCTCGTGGCCTAAGTTCTGACTAACCGCTTTGAACTGCGCCGGAGTTTTACAAAGCTCAAGAGCTATTTTGGTTGCAGTATGGCGAAAAGCGTGTGGAGAAAAATATTCAAGGTCAGCCGCTTCAAATCGTTTTTTGAAAACCAGTCGAATGCCTCCAGTGGTAGACCAAAATCGTCGTTCAATATTATCTCCAACAAATGAATGGCTATTATCGCCTTCGTGTTCGTTTTTTGTTGCAGGGAAAAGTGGGTCTGCATCGGTAAATAATTTTTCTTTTTTTAAGTAATCAACCCAATCCTTAATAATGTCCCAAAATGTTGGTTCGAAATGGAATAGAGTTGTAAGAATATCTTTAGAGAATTTAGTTTTAACCCCACGCTCAGGGTCTTGATGAACTTGACCTTTCTCAACATTAAGGCAGCCGAGAGGAAGCGTAATAATGGCTTCGTCTCGCATAGCGGAAAGAAGAGTAAAACAAATCAAGGCCTTGTCCCGTCGGTCAATTTCAGTTTTGGTCTTAATCGAATTGACCAACTTTTTAATAATTTCTAGAGTTGGGTAGCGTCTTCGAGCAGTATTTAAGGCTATTTTCGTTTGTTTTTTATCCAATTGCAGATAAGCGACATCATTTAAGGAAATTTTGGACTTATAGCCAGCTTGTGCAGTTAACCACTTAAAAAATTCGTTAAGACTAATCAGATAATGGTGGCAGGTGGTCAGTTTAATTGGCTTGTTGGTATTAGTATTTTTCCGTTCCAAAAGCCATTTCTTAAACTCTTTGATAGTTTCCGTATTAAAAGTCTTATAATCTTCAGCGTGAGTAAAGTCATCCCATAGCGTGATTGAACGCTCAACTTTTTCAATACTGCTATTCGAAAGGCCGTCAGCTTCCTTTAGCCATTCAAAATATTTGCGTTTTATTTGTTCATTATTGAGATTGATTGTTGTCATAGTTTTTCGTAAGCGTAATTAAATGATTAAAGGAGAAGGATAATCGTCAGTTAATCCTCTTTGCCGTCTCTCTTTCATAGCTAAAAAAGCGGAAAAGTTTTGTTCCACAAATTTCGCACTTGCTAAGTTTATAAGCCTTATATTTGCCTTTATTTCCGATTTTGATTTCAGTTTTCGTTATCGAGAATAAAGCCAAAATTCCTTTTCTAGCACATTTACATTTAAGGCAGTAAAATTCATCAGCTCTAAGCGGGCATTTATGTTTTTGCCTTTTTTTACATAAAAAACTAAGCAATTCCTCTCCGTGAACCAAATAAGGGCTGCCGCTCCCAGCTATAGGCATTAGTTTTTCTTTTTTTATCCATTGCAAAACGCTGTTAGTATGCATACCAAATAATCCAGCTATCTCTTTAGCGGTATAAGTGCGGCGTTTATGTATTAATCTTATGTTGTATCTGGTTCTCATAGAGGGTTTTTAGAGGTAATCGGGTCGCTGCCCTATTTCAGGTAGACCCTCTATGAGTTGGCCTGAAACTGGACAGCTACCCCATTAACCCTGGTTGCAAATAAAAAAAGTAGCCTTTTCTTTAAGGCTACTCTTGTGGGATTGACTCAATAGTGAGCGATTTTACTCAACGAGTCTTTTTACATATTTATTAGTAAAATCATTCTCAAAAAATTTATCAATATTAAATGTTTCTTTAATTTTTTCATTTAATCTTCTTGCTGTGTCGTATAGTGTTCTTGGCTCCATTTCAATATTCCTATTAGCAGCATCAATTCGTTCACCAACGGGCAAAGACATTGCAGTCGAAATGAGGGCGAATTCTTTATCCTTTTCATCTAAAAATTTCAACACACTATCTTCAAAATCCCTGAATAATATCCCTTCGCTAAATCTAAATTTTGGCACTTTTGTGCTTTCCTGTGCTTGACGTTTTTGTGGCTCTACCACACGCTTTTGGTAAACTGACGCCAATTTTTTATAAAATTTATCAAAGTCCTTACGATTAACGGCAATTTGCATATCTCCGCCCCACGAGATATCTTTCCGCAATTCATAATGCTCAATTGCTCCTACCCCTTTTAGATAGACAACAGCTCCTATCCTGTATCCGTAGTAATCATCCATTAGATTTGCCGCTTTAGCAGGCAACAATATCTGAAATCTAATGATATTTCTTATAAATGGAATATTCACAACATTACTATTACTCATTTGCAGATTTTCTTGGATGTCCATTACAACATCGCAAACACTCAAAAAATTTATTTCACTTAGATTACTTAAGGGACTCATAGAGGTTGATTATTTGAAGTAATTTTAGCAATTATAGCTAATAAATTCAAGGTTTTGCTTAACTTCCAAGCGAGGGCAAAATCTGATAAAATAATTAAGACAATTTATTGCCTAACCCTTGTAGTTCCAAAACTTCAAGATATGGCATACCAAATCCCATCCCTGCTACTGAACCCCTCGTTCAGCGACTCAGGGATGGGTCATATCCGAAAGGGTATGTGCGACCGCAAGGTTGCTGCTGGCGAGGGGCTTTGTGTTTCTTCGTCAGCACCAAGTATAGAATTAAATCCCATCCCTGTGCCTAAATTACAATCAAGTCTACCTAAAGAAGTAGAAAACCTTAGAAGCGAAATAAAAAAATTAAAATCCAGAAAAAAATACGGACTTGTTTGGGACGATAAATCCGAACAAGTAGTTGAACTATGTAAAGAAAAACTCCCTGTCTTAGAAGCAAAAACCGATAAAATAATTGGAACTAATAAGAACGAACCAATAAATATTTTAATTGAAGGAGATAATTATCACGCTCTATCTGTTTTGAATTATACCCACAAAGAAAAGGTAGATATTATTTATATTGACCCGCCTTATAATACTGGAAATAAGGACTTTATTTTTAATGATAAATTTGTAGATAAAGAAGATTCATATCGCCACTCGAAATGGATTTCTTTTATGGCGAAAAGACTATCTTTATCAAAAATATTATTGAAAGATAGCGGTGCTATTTTTATATCCATTGATGATAATGAGATGGCACAACTAAAGTTATTGTGCGATGAGATATTTGGCGAAAAGAATTTTGTTGATTGTATCACTTGGGAGAAGAAATCTTCTGCGAAAGGTGTGCCACCAAAAAATATGGTAGTAAATGTCCACGAATACATTTTGATTTATCAGAAATCATCAAAATTTTCTTTTATCGGAGAGCCGAGAAGCAAGGAAGGTTTTAGCAATCCTGATAATGATCCAAGAGGGCTATGGAGGAACACGAATATTAAAAGCACTGTCAAAGATAAGTCAAAGGCTTTTACCATCACTGATCCTGCTACAGGCCATACTTTTACTGATGTTTGGGCTTTTAGCAAAGATAATCTTGAACAGTTGATTAAGGAAAAATATATAATATTTCCTAAAAATAAAGATGGCCAAGTTAGAATTAAGGAATTTTATAGCGAGTTCAAAAATAGCAATATTCCGATAAAATCATCTTGGGGTCTTTTTGACAATCAGAAAAATACGGAAATGCTAAAAGCGTTTCTCGGCGATGTGATGTTCTTAAATCCAAAGCCATTAGATTTGTTGATTTATCTTATAAAAAGTTCAACTAAAAAAGATGCAGTAATTTTGGATTTCTTTGCTGGCTCTGGAACAACTGCTCACGCATTGATGGTAGTTAATAAACAAGATAGCGGATATAGAAAATTTATACTATGCACAGATAATGAAAATGGAATAGCTGAAAAAGTTTGCCATAAACGATTAAAAATAGTAGTTGAGGGGCATCAAAACTATAAAGATATAACAAGTATTCAGACAAATATTCGTTATTTCAAGACTGATTTTGTTGATGCAGACCCCACAGATCAAAATAAGAAAAAACTCGTAGATAAATCAACGGAAATGCTTTGTCTTAAAGAAGATTGTTTTGAAGATGTGAAAAATACTAAAAATTTCAAAATTTTTAGTAATACCGATGGTAAATATCTCGGGATTATATATGACGATGCTGGTATAGAACCTTTCAAAAAAGAACTTAAAAGACTTGCTAAAAAAGCCGTGGTTTTTGTCTTTTCACTCGATGATAGTGCTAGAGAAGAAGAATTTGAGGATGTTGAACACTTGGTCGAATTAAAACCAATTCCTGCCGTTATCCTTAATGTTTATAAGAGAATTTTCAGATGAAATTTAAGGATTATCAATATCAGGCGATAGAAAACTTGCACCGAAAAGTAGAGGCCTCTCTAAGGTCTTCGGATAATGAAGTAATAATTTTTCAAGCTCCTACTGGATCAGGAAAGACTGTTATGGTTTCTCAATTATTAAAAGATATAGTCAGAAAAAGAAAAGACAATCTCAAGTTTTCTTTTGTATGGGTTTCTGTAAGAATGTTGCACGAACAAAGCAAGGAAAAACTTGAGAACTACTATAGTGATGATAGGGCTATCAAATGTTCATACTTCGAAGATTTACAGGACAGGAGAATAGATGAAAACGAAATCCTCTTCATCAACTGGCATAGTATCAATATGCGAGATACCAACATTTACGTTAGGGAAAATGAGCAAGACAATAACCTCAACAGTATTATTAAAAATACTAAAAATACTGGCCGAATTATTATCTTAATCATTGATGAGAGCCATCATACTGCAACTTCTGAAAATTCAAAGAGACTACTGGAAATAATTAGCCCAAAAATAACCTTAGAAGTTTCAGCTACGCCTCATCTCACTGAAAATATTGCTGAAATTGAGAAAGTCCGACTCTCAGATGTCAAAGCAGAAGAAATGATTAAGTCCGAAATTTCCGTAAACCCAGAATTTTTGGATATTAAGGTCGGCTCACGAAGTTCTGATGAGGTAGTTATTGACGAAGCTCTCAAAAAAAGAGCAGAACTGGCTAAAATGTATCAGAAAGAAAAATCAAAAATAAATCCTTTAATGTTAATACAACTTCCTGATAGCAGAGCAGGATTGACTGATAAAAAGGAAGAAATAGTAAAGATTTTGAGTAAAAAAGGGATAACAGAAAAAAATGGCAAATTGGCTATTTGGCTTTCTGAGGACAAATCAGAAGCCTTGCCCGATATTGAGAAAAACGATAATGAGGTTGAGGTTTTGATTTTCAAGCAAGCGATAGCCTTAGGCTGGGATTGCCCAAGAGCCTCTATTTTAGTAATTTTTAGGGAGTCCAAGAGCTTTACATTCACAATTCAGACTATCGGCCGCATAATGCGAATGCCTGAATTGAAATACTACCTAAAAGAGCCAGAGCTTAATAATGGCTATGTTTTTACTAATTTGGAAAATATAGAAATTACAGAAGATTATGCTAAAGATTACATAACCATTTTCGAGTCAAAAAGAGACGGCAAGATTTATAAAAACATCTCTTTGCAATCAATCTTTTTGAAACGACAAAGAGAAAGGACTCGTCTCTCAGGTGAATTTACAAAGATTTTTAGCAAGATAGCTTTGGACAATAAATTGACAGGGAAAATTAAACTGAACCCGTCCAAAATTGTAAGTCCAATAATAGCAGATGGGCGAATTATAGATATTGATAAGTCAGGCGAAATAGAGCGTAGAGGAACAGTAAAAATATCGTTAAGTGAAAAGGAATTGCAGGACAAATTTGATAAATTTATTGTGCAAAATTGCACACCTTATGCTCCCACTGACTCAAGCGATAGAATGAAAACGGCATTGTATCAATTTTTTAATGAGAAATTTGATTTTGCCAAGTATGACCCAAAAGTGCAAAGAATTGTTTTAGGCAAAGAGAATGTCCAGTATTTTGTGGATGCAATCAACTTGGCTAAAGAGAAATATAAGAAAACAATAGTAGCAAAGCTAAGTGAAAAAAGGGAATTACAGGAAGTCCCAAACTGGGAAGTGCCGATAATGATTAGTTATAACAGACGATACAGGCAAGAAAATCAGCCCTTGTCAGCAATGAAGCCTTTTTATACGGCCAGTCAAAGCGAGCCTGAAAAGGAATTTATCCATTTATTGAATAATTCGGGTAAGGTTAAGTGGTGGTTTAAGAATGGGGAAAGTGAAATTAAGTATTTCGCTATTTTGCGGCCAGATAACCAAGCATTTTATCCTGACTTTTTATTCCAGCTTAAGGATGGCAATATTGGCATCTTTGAAACTAAAGCTGGAATGACTGCCAAAGATGCCAAAGAGAGGGCAGAGGGCTTGCAAAGCTACATTAAACGAGAAACCAAGAAAGGCAAAAAAATCTTTGGTGGCATTGCAATTTATGTAAACGGAACTTGGCGATACAACGATAGCGAAAAATACGAATACGATCCGAACGATTTATCAAGTTGGAAAGTATTGAACTTATGATTTCGAAAGAGATGATCTCAAAAGAAGCACTGGAAGAATATAAGGCAATTTATAAGGCTAAATTTGGCGAAGATATTTCGGATCAGGAAGCCTTAGACCAAGCAATAAAGTTGCTGACCTTAGTAGATATTGTCTATCGGCCAATCAAAAAAGACTGGGTCGAAGACTTGAAGAATAAAGAAAATATCTAATCAGTTTTCTTAATACTTTCGAAAAGAAAGTTATTTTTGATTGTGTTCTGCAAATCATAAGCATCACAATGTTCCAGCATTCCAAGATAAGATTGAATGGTCTGAAAGTATTTTTCGGTTTCGATCTCCTGATTGCGATATAGCACCTGTTTTTGTTTCAATTTTTTGAACATTCGCTTCTTGGTTTTATTTCGAAAGGATACATACTTGGGTAGCAGCACATAACCCAGAAAATCAATCCCTTGCGTAAATTTTCGAACAACTATTTTATTTGGATGGAGCGAAAGATTGAGTTTGTTTGTAATAAAATCCGAAACCAGAAACAAAACAGTTTTCAAATACAACAGGTCGTGATTTACAAAAATGAAGTCGTCTGCATATCGGAAATAGTGTTTGAGGCCAAGTGTTTGTTTGACGAATTGATCCAACTCGTCCGGGACCTTTAGACGTGCTCGACCCCACTAAT
>CAYOPE010000009.1:27697-29368 GCA_964405805.1 uncultured Candidatus Saccharibacteria bacterium
TTTTCCCATAGATAGCCCGTATTTACTCTCTCTCTCTCTCTCTCTCTCTCTCTCTCTCTCTCTTGCGTCCGAAGTTTGTGGAAAACTTAAGATTATTTCTCTTATCAGCCACAAAAATTGTTCATCTTTAATTCTTTTTTCAATAATCTGTAAAAGTATCCTATGAGGGATACTGGCAAAGAACTTGTAAATGTCGCATTTCAAAACGTAGACTGGCCGAGTGGCGTTCTTGCTTTCCTTGCGTAAAGCCTCGGCCAAGTTTTTGACTGCGAGATGTGTGCCTTTATCCAAACGGGAAGAATAAGAGTGGAAGATAAAAGTCGGATCAAAAATCTCATAGAGTTTATTGAAAACAACGTGATGCACCAACCGATCCCGAACTGCAGCCTTGCTGATAATTCTGTGTTTAGGATCATAAATATGGAAGCTTGTATATTGGCCGTGTTTGTAAGTTTGACTGGCCAATTCTTTATGGAGAGCAAAGAGGTTATCTTCCAAATTCCTTTCAAATTCCAAAACATCACGTTTGGATAATTTTCCTTTCTTGAACTCGTCCCACATCAAAACCAGATTGTCTAAGCTCACTAAATAATCAAAATCTACACTATGAATAATTTTCATAACAATCAATTTATTGAGGAAATCCCAATCATTAAGAAAACTTACGAACTCTACAAAATCTATTATGGCTACTTATCTTTGTTTCCGAAAAAAGATAAATATGCCTTAGGTAGCAAATGCGAACAATATATTATTTCGGTCTTAGAATTAGCTCTGGCCGCAGGCAGTTTGCCGAAAGAAAGAAAAGGAGAAGCCATAGAACAGGCCAGCATTAAATTTGATGCCTTGAAGATATTTATCCGAATGGAGCGTGAGTTTGGATTGCTTGATAATAAGAAATACATTCTGCTCCAAACTCATCTACAAGAGATCGGCAAGATGCTGGGCGGCTGGCAGCGTTCCTTAAAGTAAACCCTGACGTTTCCGTCAGGGTTTACAATAGGCTTAAGACACAACCCGAGAACGACGAGACCACCAGCGTAGTTGTCATTCGCCTCGTCGAGATTCGTCCTGTTGTCGAAGTTAGCGTTGTCGTCGTTAGCGTTGAAGTAGAGGGAGTTGTCAGACGACTGCCACTCTCAAACGAGAATTGCCGTTTCCCATCCGATCACCGAAGCCATAGCTTTACTACCTCACGGCTTATATGCTATTGGCCTCTGTATTTTATTCGCCCCATCTGGGCTTAAGAAACAGCAAGTAGTGTCTGAAGTTTTTAGGTATGCTCTTTTGTAATCCAATGAAAGTATTACTGATTACAAAACTCTGATACTTAGATAAAACTTAGGATTTCGGTGATGCCAATCTGCTGTTTGCTAAACTGCCATACATTAACCTACTTTCAGAATAATTATATCAAAAAGAAAACGGGGGCAGTGTCTGTAAAAGCACACTGCACCCCGTTGTGGATATTTCGGCCGCCGAACACCAAAGACCAAAGTCCAAAGTGCCAAGCATCCGAAGTCCGAAGACCGATGACTACCCGAGAACGACGAAACCACCAGCGTAGTCGTCACGCGCCCCCCCGAAATACGGCCCGTAGGCCAAATCCCGCCCGTCCCCCCCCACCTAAAACAAGAGGGAGGCGGTAAACGCCCCCCCCCCCCCCCCCTC
>CAYOPE010000010.1:0-28316 GCA_964405805.1 uncultured Candidatus Saccharibacteria bacterium
ACAAATTAATCCAAACAAGAGTGCTCTGCAGAACACAGAAGGATTAATGAATCGAAATGATCACCCTCATGACGTACACAAGGCTTTTGAAGAATTAATGGCAAGCCAGAGTCCAGACGAAACCAAACACTAGATACCGACACAAATTGAAAACACAAACACCAAATGGACTTAACCAATAGCGCACTCGTAATTTTCTGGCTGATCCTGCTAGCAATTTTAGGCTTAGTGGGTCTGCTTTTATATTTTATTACCATCGATCTGCTGCGAAAGAAAACCTGGGCACCGAGAATCCTCGGTAGTGTTTTTCTAGAAATATCAATTCCCAAAGAGAATTCTGACCCAGAAAAAGAGCCAAACAAGGAAGAAAAAGATATTATCGGAATTGCAGAACAGTTTTTCGCTACAATTGGTACGACCGAGAATCGAGACGTCAAACATTTTTTGGGTATTCACGAATACATCACGTTTGAAATCGCGGCACATCAGAAAAAAATCTCTTTTTATATAAACGTCCCGAGACGTTTGCAGGTCCTGATCGAAAAGCAGCTTCACGCCCAGTATCCGACGGCGCATATCGAAGTTATACAGCCCTATAACATTTTTAGTCAGAAATCTTTCGTAGCCGCAGCAGAATTGTCACTTCAGAAAAAATACGCTTTTCCGATCCGTACTTACAAAACCTTGGAAAGTGATCCTCTGAATGCCCTGACAAACAGTTTGTCAAAACTGACCGCTGAAGAGGGAGCAGTAATTCAGCTTTTAATCAGCCCTGCTTCTAATCACTGGCAAGCCAAGCCGCGCCACTACGCGCTCGAAATCCAGCAAGGCCGGCATCCAGACGTCGTGACTTCATCGATCGCTATGAAAATTATGAATGGAGGTTTCCGTCTGATTGGTGACGCATTTGATCAGCTCTTCTCACCCAAAACAAAACAGGAAAAGCCTGGCTACATCGACACTTCAGGAGTGTATAAGCCATTGCAAATCACTCCTATGCAGCAGGAGATGATAAAAAAATTTGAAGAAAAAGCTTCGAAAGCTGGCTACAAATTTAACTTGCGCGTGGTCAGCTCTTCTGTAAACCAGTCAGCCGCGGATTCCAATCTTCGAAATATTTTAGCATCGTTTATGCAGTATTCCATGCCGCCGTTTAATGGCTTTAAAGTTGTCAGAAAAGATACGAAGCGAGTAGTGAATGATTATATTTTCCGCGTCTTTCGAAATACCAAAGAAGTCCTGAATACTGAGGAGCTAGCGTCACTTTGGCATTTGCCGACGAGGTTTATGGAAACGCCTAATATCAAATGGGTCGCAGCGAAAAAAGCACCAGCGCCGGTAAACACGCCAACCACCGGAGTTTTACTTGGAAAAAATGTTTACCGTGGCGTGGAGACAAAAATTTATCTGGCAAGAGATGATCGCAGACGACACCAATATATAATTGGACGCACTGGAACTGGCAAAACCGAACTTCTAAAAAATATGGCAATTCAGGATATCCGCGCTGGCGAGGGAATTTGTATAGTCGATCCACACGGTGACTTTGTAGAAGATGTACTACAATATATCCCCAAAGAGCGAGCTGAGGATGTAGTTTTGTTTGAACCTTTCGACATGGAGCGGCCGCTGGGCTTAAACATGCTGCAGGTGAAGGGGCCTGAACAGAAAGATTTTGCTGTCCAGGAAATGATTGCGATTTTTATGAAATTGTTTCCGCCTGAGATGATCGGACCGATGTTTGAGCACAATATGCGAAACGTCATGCTGACCTTGATGGAAGACAAGCAGTCTCCAGGAACGCTTGCCGATATTCCGAGAATGTTTACTGACACAGATTTTCAGAAATACAAAGTATCGAAGGTACAAGATCCGATTGTCAGGAGCTTCTGGGAAAAAGAAATGGCAAAAACTTCTGATTTCCACAAATCAGAAATGTTGGGCTACTTGATTTCGAAAGTCGGCCGATTTGTAGAAAATGAAATGATGAGAAATATCATCGGACAACCTGAGAGCTCCTTTGATTTCCGAGAGGTTATGGATTCTGGCAAAATTTTGCTCATCAATTTGTCTAAAGGAAAAACCGGCGAAGTCAACGCGAAGTTGCTCGGTTTGATTATCGTTTCCAAACTTCAGATGGCCGCCCTCTCTAGAGCTGATCAGCCTGAGGATCAGCGTCGGGACTTTTATCTTTATGTCGACGAGTTTCAGAATTTCGTCACAGACAGCTTTGCTACGATTTTGTCTGAAGCTCGCAAATATCGACTCAACCTTATCATGGCTCACCAGTTTATTTCTCAGCTGACCCAAGAAAAAGAAGGCTCCTCAGCAGTTGATACTCGAATGAAGGACGCAGTGTTTGGTAACACTGGCACCATGATTTCGTTTCGAATCGGTGTAGAGGATGCAGAAATCATGGCCAAAGAGTTTGCCCCTGTTTTTAATGAATTTGACGTGGTGAACATTGACCGGTTCAACGCTTATGTCAAGCTCATGATTAACGGTACTGCCTCCAGACCGTTTAACATGGAGACGTATCCAAAGCCCGCGGGGGCAAATCTTGAGACTGCGCAAGTCATTCGTAACCTAGCCAGACTCAAGCATGGTCGCTCGCGTTCGGAAGTCGAAGCCGAGATCTTGGCTCGTACTAAACTAGGTAGTCCGGCAACCACTGGTCCTGCTGCAGTGGAGAGGACTATGTAATGATTGATAGAAAGGACCAGTACGCCAAATCGGTTTGTCAGTTTTTAGCTGAACAGCTTCGAGTACGCAAGATCGGACTTGAGCGAGCAGCAGAAATTGCTCAGAAGGTCGTGGACAATATAAATTTAATGGACACGGAAGCGGACTTTCTGAAATTTGTAAAGATTTTGGCAGCTGATGCAGACGAGCTCGTGCATTTGCAAGAACGAGTAAACATGCATTTGCACGCGTCCAGCCGAAAAGAGCTGGAAAACACAGTCCGAGAGTTTGTCGAGCAAATTTTACCGCAAGATAATCAGCAAGCAGCAGCAATACTCAAGCAATCAGCCGTGGAAAATATGCAGCTTGAGGATCTGTGTCGAGAGTTTCCTAAATTTCGAGAATTTATCCAAACCCAAGACCGATGGAAGAACCAATTGACAAGGCTTTAGCCATTTTAGAAAATGCGGAAGATGGCGATTATATAAAAAGCTTAAAGGCATTTGCTGCCTGGGTTAAGACTGTGCTATAATATGTTTAACCTTAATTCTAGGCACAGAAACTAAAATAAAATTTATATGGACAATAGCTCAAATATCGCACTAATTGCGCAAATGATCGAATCGGCTGAAAAAAACATCCAGTCCGCCAAGGCTTTATTGCGTGAGATGATGGGTGGCAAGATGGACATTTCCGGCGACATCATGCGAAAGGCTCAGGTTTTGTCAGTATCGGAAGGTGGAAAAGTCATCGAAGGAGTTTTCGATGGACAAAACATGATTGGCCCTGATGGCAAGCAGTATCCAGTGCCTGCTAACTATGCTTCCAAGAGTAAACTGGTTGAGGGCGATGTTTTGAAACTGACAATTGCTGATGATGGCTCATTTATCTACAAACAAATCGGACCGATCGAGAGGAAAAAAGTTCTAGGTATTCTGATGCAGGACGAGAAGGGCGAGTATAAAGTGGTGGCAGAAGGAAGCACCTACAAAGTGCTCCTCGCTAGTCTGACTTATTTTAAAGCTGAGCCAGGCGACCAGGTTACTATCGTGTTGCCACAAGGCAAGGAAGCGACCTGGGGAGCTGTGGAAAATGTTATCAAAAAAGATCAGCTCGGTATGCCCCAAACTCCCGTGACACGCGCAGCTGATTCTGACGAAACAGAACTTGAGGAACTCTAATGACTGATTATCAGAAAGTCGGAAGTCAATTTATCAAGTTTGCAGTAGTCGGTGTCATAAACACGGGAATTGATTTCCTGATTCTTAATATTTTATCGAAAATAACTGGCATCAATAGTGGCAATGGTCTGATTCCTCTGAATATCGTTTCTTTCGCTGCAGCTACTACAAATAGTTACTTTTTAAATAAACACTGGTCGTTTTCTGATAATAGTAACTACGATACTGAAAAAAAATTCAGTCTCTTTCTAGCAGTCAGTATCGTCGGCGCACTTCTCAATACTGGTGTCTTGCGTTTTATCACGACAAATGTTCATCCAATGTTTGGACTAAGCCCAAAGCTTTGGCTAAATGTGGCTAAGCTCGCGGCTACTGGAGTGAGTTTGGTCTGGAATTTCATCGGCTACAAGTTGTTTGTGTTTAAAAAATAGGTTACAGGTTGCAGGTTTCAGGGTACAGAAAAACTGCTGTTTTGGCAGTTTTATTTTTGTGCTAGAATAAAGAGCCAAAAGATCCCCTCATCCGGCACTTCGTGCCACCTTCTCCCAAAGGGAGAAGGGAACTTCGGGTTTTACCCTCTCCCAACGGGAGAGGGTGGTGCGAAGCACCGGGTGAGGGGTAGAGAACCTATGACTAACAACCTCGTACTCTACAGAAAATACAGGCCGCTTAATTTTTCCCAAGTGGTCAATCAAGAGCACATAAAAACCACACTGGCTAATGCTGTGGCGAACAGTCGTGTGGGCCATGCTTACTTATTTACAGGACCCCGCGGAGTGGGGAAAACCACGCTCGCTCGGATTTTTGCGCGTGCGATTAATTGCACAAACAGGAAACAATCAGAACCCTGTAACGAATGCGAGAATTGCAAAACGTTTCTAGAAAGTACTAGTTTGGATTTGCTAGAAATCGATGCGGCTTCGCATACCGGGGTCGATAACATTCGTGAGCTGATTGAGCATTTGCAATTTGCGCCAACCAAAGCTGCATATAAAGTAATCATCATAGATGAAGTCCACATGCTGTCTAAAGGCGCTTTCAATGCACTTTTAAAAACTTTGGAAGAACCACCGAAGCATGCGGTATTTATATTAGCGACAACTGAGATTCACAAAGTCCCAGCGACAATTATTTCCAGAACTCAGAGATTTGATTTTAAAAAAGTGGGAGTTGGGGATTTATCTAAGCTCCTCGAGTTCGTCGCCAATGACAATAAAGTCCAAGTGACACCAGGGGCACTTATGGAAATCGCAGCTGCAGCAGATGGCAGCTTCCGAGACGGATTATCGTTACTCGACCAGGTCATCAACTACTCGGAAGGCAAGATAACTGAAGAATTGGTCGAAGAAGTCCTCGGGCTGACAGGGGTCAGGACGACAAGTCAATTTTTGGATTTGATTGTGAAAAACAAAATGCAGGAAGCCGTGGCATTTATTTCCAGTTTGATGTTTGCCGGACGCGATCTTTATCAATTTGAAAAAGATTTCTTAGAATATTTGAGGAAAATTTTATTGATTAAAGTCGGCACGACTGCTGACTTTGGATTTACGAAGGATATTCAAGATATTTTGAAGCGCCAAGCTGATGGTCTGAGCTTGCCGAGACTGACAAAGATCATCCAAGCTTTTCAGAAAGCAGAAAATGAGATTAAATGGGCTGTAATTCAGAGTTTGCCTCTTGAGTTGGCAGTCGTGGAGGTCATAGAAGATAACCCCTCTGTCTCGCCTGATGGCGAGACATCTCCCCTTATTTTAAGGGGAGAAAAAAAAGCTGAGGAACCCCCTCTTAAAATAAGAGGGGGCGAGGGGGAGTTATTATCGAGGATAACCGAGGCCTGGCCGCAGATTTTGGAAAAGCTCAAGGATTACAATCATTCATTGATCGCTAGTTTGAAGCTCGCTCAGCCTATCGCTATCGAAGGCAAAGAGTTGGTGGTAGCGTTTCCATATAAATTTCACAGAGAAGCGATCGAAGCGCGAAAAAATCGAATCATCGTCGATCAAGTCATCGAAGAAGTTACAGGCGTTAAGCTTATCGTTAAGCCTGTTGATAACAAAGAAAACAAAAACAGCGTGGAATCAGCGCTCAAAATCATGGGCGGCGAAATCGAATAGCCTCTATGGTATACTTGTTGATTATTATCGCGATTTTAGTAGTCGCGTATTTTTTGGGAGTTTTTTATGGCGCGCCATTTCTCGTAAGTTTTCAGGAGACTGTCGCGCAAATCATCACAGCGGCTGAGATTCGGCCCGGAGAAAAGCTAGCTGATCTCGGGTCTGGTGACGGTAGAATTCTGATTGCTGCTGCGAAAGCAGGAGCAGAAGCGCATGGCTATGAGATTAATCCAATCTTGGTATTTTGGTCACGCTTGAGAATTCGAAAAGCGGGGTTATCTGATCGAGCAAAGGTGCATTGGAAGAATTTTTGGTTTGCTGATCTTTCTGGATTCGATATTGTAGTTGTGTTTGGTGTGACTCAAATCATGCCACGGCTGGAAAAAAAGTTACAAAAAGAGTTTAGGTCGGGAGCGCGTGTGATTTCGAATATTTTTCAGTTCCCGATCTGGGTAGGTGAGAAAAAAGGAAGTGTGATTGTGTATAAAAAATAATTTAGAAAAACGAAGAGGCGAACCCACTCGGTGGGCTCGCCTCTTTTCTTGCTTGTTACATGACTTGCAGTTACTCCTGTGCCGGGTCTTTCTGATCCGGCGTGGTGGGTTCGGTCGCGGGTTCCACGACCGACTCCGGTTCCGTGGCCGTCGAGGTGACTTCGGGTTCGCCCGGCGTTTCGACCACGGTCTCCTCGTCCGCGTCCGGGGTCTGCTCCGGCGCCGGGTCGCTGCTCGGTGCCTCGTCGACGAGTTCTTCGTCCGAACGAAGGGTCGATTCCACCGCGCTGCTCACCAACGCCTGTTGCTCGGTCAGACGGTGCAGGAGACCCTGCGCCCGTTGATTGAGGCAGTCCTCAGCGAGGACCCTCTGGATCTCCGCTTTGGCTGACTCGAAGTCGCTCCGGTTCAACGCCGCCTCCGCGACGTCGAGCATCTGCGTGGTCTCGGCCTCCCGTTTTGCCGCTTCGAGGGAGTGCTCGATGTCGGCCAGCAGCTGCACGGCGTCCGTGTTGTTCGGGTCGAGACTGAGCACCTCTTCGGCGAACAGGTTGGCATCGTCGAATTTGCCGGCGGTGAGTTCGGCGCGGCCGTTCTCGAGGTTCTCGGTGATCTGCTTCTTCTTGGCCTCGAACTCGGTCTGTCGTTGCTCGGCCTCGAGCTTGATCTCGAGCGCGCGCTCGTGGTTGGCGTCGATCGTGAGAACCATGCCCGAGTGAAACGCGGCCAAGGCGTAGTCGCCGCCGCTGAGCTTTTCCTCGGCTGCCGCCAGGTTGTGGTCGATGACGCTCTGGTGCCGCTTGAGTTCTTGGGCAGCTCGCGCCTCCGCTTCGGCCGTCTTCTTGGCGAAGTAGAGGTCGTACGCCTCCTGCCCGAACAGATCAATCGCGATCCGCTCGGAATCCGCGCTGAAGTTCGTCATCTGCAGGTTCTCGACGCTGACGATGTGTCGCATCTTCGTCACGAGCTCATCGACCTGGGTGATGAGGCCGCGCTTGCGCGCTTCTTCAGCTTCACGCTCCTTGACGAGCTCCTCGCGCCTGACGTTGAAGATCGCGTAGAGATCGCTCGGCTCGGTGTAGCCAGAGCGGAACATCTTGCTCCGCACGATCATGAAGCTCTCGACGCCGACGACGAACGTCTTGTGCACTGTCACTGTGGCTGCCAGCATCACGAACTGCCGCGCAGTGCGGCTGCCGTTGAAGGTGACGCCGCTGTACGGGCAGCTTTTGATCTGCTGCAGCTCGCTGACTTCCGCAAGCAAGCGTGTGAGCTGTGCTTCGTTCATGTTCCCGACATTCGGGAACATGCCTTCGGCCGCGAGACGGCTGCCGGTTTTCTGGGTCGTTTGCGTTGCCATGTGTCTGTCCTCCGTGAGTTGTGAGTTGCCAGTTTGGGGTTACCGTGGGGGAAATTTATCTGAAAAGGCCTCATTGGCCTATTAGTCACTGACTTGTGATAATACTTCTTTTTGGGCGTTTTGTCAAGAGAGTCGGTTAATAAAAAAACCCTTTTGGGGTTTTGATAAAAAAAGTTTATTGCTAGTTTTTTGGCTGGGGAGGAAGGATTCGGACCTTCGAATGTCGCCTCCAAAGGGCGATGCCTTACCACTTGGCTACTCCCCAAAGCCTAGTAATTGTACTAAATAACCCTTGCTAAATCAACCATAAAACTATATACTTCGTAGTTATAGAAGGAGGAGCAGATGGAACCGAGAGTTTTGCCGTTTCCGATTCCGCCGCATCCGCCGATGAGCGCCGAGCGCTATGTCAGGCTGACGAAGAATCTCCATGGATGGATCAATGAAGTCATGATGGAGATTCTCAGCCTGCGCGATGAGCTGCAGAAGCACCCCAAGTCGCTCGACGCAGAGTCAAACAAGGAGATTCTCAAAGAAAAAGAGAACCTCTACGCGCGTCTCATGGCTGCTTCTGACAAGCTGCGACTGTATCACAACTATGGGTACTGCCGCTGTGGTCGAGAAATCGAAGAACGAAAACTCAGCGCGCTGCCACTGACGACTACGTGCAGGAAGTGCGACCAAGCCGCGTACGCCCAGCAGCAGCAAGAAACGACCGATGGAGAGCTCGGTCGCCAAGTCAGACGCATGGCTCAGAAGGCCAAGGTTCGCATCCGGGGCCGCCGAAGGTGATCACCAAACCACCTTCGGCAGGCCTCTTCTTTTTGCCAAAAAGTTTAGAAAGCTCTAATATAACTGTTATGAAAACTTCCCCTTTATTTTTTTCAGATTTCAGAAGCCCGACACACGGACAGCTAGACTTTGACCGAGTCCTAGAAAAACTTTTGGAATACGTCGGTACTGAGCCAGGCTTGGAGTATGAGCTAATTATCGGCACTGATTCGATGCCGGCTTTCAATGCCACTGCAGACTTTGTGTCAGCGATCGTGGTCCACCGGAAAAATCGCGGTGGCATATATTTTTGGTCAAAGAGAACCGAGACCGAGCTTCACACTTTGCGACAAAGAATTTTTCAGGAAGCGTTGTTTTCACTCAAGCTAGCTGAGCAACTGATCGAAGAACTTAAGCAGCGAGATTTTTCCGCCGGAGGCGGATCCGCCTTTGGCGGAAATTTAACCATCCACGTCGATGTGGGGCCCAACGGCGAAACCAAAAAATTAATGCAAGAAATCGTGGGCATGATTGTGGGCAATGGCTTTGCTGTGAAAACCAAGCCAGAGTCCTACGGCGCGTCATCAGTGGCGGACCGGCATACTTAAAGGAGTAGAAAAATCCCGCCGAGAGGCGGGATTTTTTTAAATTCCGAGAATACTTTTGAGTTTCATTTCAATCACGGGCTTGGGCATGGCTCCTACCATTTCGCCGATGATTTTCCCGCCCTTATAAACCTTGAGTGAAGGGATGCTCATGATTTGATAGGCTTGGGTTGTCTTCGGATTTTCATCCACGTTCATTTTGCCGACCTTAAGGTGATCTTTCATCTCTTCCGCGATCTGAGTCACGGCAGGAGAGACCATTTTACATGGTCCACACCATTCCGCCCAGAAATCGACCAAGAACGGCTTGTCAGACTTCAGTACTTCGGCATCAAAATTTGCATCTGTGAGTGTTATTTCCATAGATTTATTTTAAGTATGCTAATATTATATCACACAATGCAAAAATGTTAAACAAAATAATTTATACAATTTTAGGAATTGGTTTGGCCATTGTTTTAATTCCGCATTCCGCACGCGACACATCCAAAAAATCCTTGATATCTGGAGTGTCAACGCAAGCGCAAGCAGCAGATCAGATAAAGAGTGCTCCTGAGATGGCGATCAATCAGGCTGTCCCTGTGCTTACTGCTCACGCGGCTTTAGCTTTTGATCTGGATTCTGGGACCATTCTTTTTTCCAGCAACCTGGATGAAAAATTGCCGATTGCCAGTCTTACTAAGCTTATGACAGCGCTGGTCGTT
The DNA here is from genome assembly GCA_964405805.1 of uncultured Candidatus Saccharibacteria bacterium. Taxonomy (GTDB): domain Bacteria; phylum Patescibacteriota; class Doudnabacteria; order UBA920; family O2-02-FULL-48-8; genus CAYOPE01. Next base: position 9,912 of record CAYOPE010000010.1, read on the forward strand.
GTCAAAAAAGCAAACCTCGATGCAGAAGTGACTATCGCAAAGCAGGATTTGACTTCTGTAGGCTCGACTGTCGGACTAGTCGAAGGAGAAAAAATAAAAGTTTCAGATTTGCTCTCAGCCATGCTCATTCCTTCGGGTAATGATGCAGCTCTGGCACTTGCTGACTTTGTCGGGGAAACTCCAGAAAAGTTTGCAGATCTCATGAACCAAGAAGCCAAGGATCTAAATTTAGTCCAAACGCATTTCTCGAATCCAGTAGGCTGGGACAGCTACGAAGATCAGGAAAATTTTTCAAACGCGCTAGACCTAGTGCGAATTGTCAAAGAATTTCTCAAGCATGATGAGCTGGCAAGTATTGTCCGGACCAGAGAAACTACGGTATCATCTGTAGATGGCAAATACAATCACACGCTACGAACCACAAACAAACTGCTTTTGGATAATCCGCAAGAGGTAATGGGAATCAAAACCGGATTTACTTCGAAGGCTCTAGGGAATTTGATAATTCTGACCAATCACAACAATCGACAAATTTTGACCATAGTCCTCGGCAGTCAAAACAGGGAAGAAGACACTCAGAAACTTCTAGATTGGGTGCTTTCTGTTTACCGTTGGTAAAAAATGCTGATTTATGGTATAATTTGGTGTATGGATCGAGTACAAACAATTCAGAAACTCAAACAAAATGACTAGTTCGCAAGCCATTGTAAAAATTTTCAGTTTAGCCACCATTTCTTTTATCGCAGCGATCGCGCTGACTCCGATTTTTACTAACTTTGTATACAAAAATAAACTAGGCAAAAAAATCCGAGCAGAGGGCGATACACCCATTTACACCAGATTGCATGAAAAGAAAGCCGGCACGCCGACCATGGGCGGAGTCCTCATTTGGTTTACCACGATTGCCCTAGCTTCGGTGTTCTGGTTTCTGGATCGCGTTTTGAATTTTGATTTTTTCCATCACTTAAATTTTCTGACTCGTCAGCAGACGCTACTCCCACTAGGCGCATTGTTGGCCACGGCTTTGCTTGGTTTGCTTGACGATTGGCTAGGAGTGAAGGGCATTGGTGGCGGTAAAGGCGGTGGTCTTCGTATGCGTCACAGGATTGTGTTCTATACGCTCGCTGCGATTGTGGGCGCTTACTGGTTTTATATCAAATTACAATTTGATATTTTGCATATTCCGGGCTTTGGAAATTTTACGATCAGCTGGTGGTATGTGCCGTTGTTTATCTTCGTTGTGATCGCCACAAGTTTTTCAGTCAATCAAACCGATGGTTTGGACGGACTCGCCGGTGGAGTGCTGGCTATAGCATTTCTAGCTTATGGACTGATCGCTTTTATGCAAGGCAGGTTTGAGCTTTCCGCATTGGCTGCTGTTTTATCCGGAAGTTTACTCGCGTTTCTGTGGTTTAACATTTATCCTGCTAGGTTTTTTATGGGCGACACGGGCTCTATGTCTTTGGGTACAGTGCTTGCGGTGATCGCCTTTTTGACCAACTCTGTCGCAGTTCTACCTTTGATCGGCATTGTATTAGTTTTAGAATCAGGATCCACATTAGTTCAGTTTGTATCCAGAAAAATCACTGGAAAAAAATTATTTCTATCATCTCCATTGCATCATCACTTCGAAGCCAAAGACTGGCCTGAGACCAAAGTGACCATGAGATTTTGGCTTATTGCGGCAGTGGGAGCAATCATAGGTGTGGCAATTAATTTAATCGGACGATAATGCTCGATGTATTAATTAAAAACGGAACAGTGTTTGATGGTACTGGAGCTGCTGGGAAGAAGCTCGATGTGGGAATTGAAAAAGGAAAAATTACAGAAATGGCTACCAACATCCCAACCAATGCTGTGAAAGTAATCAATGCTCAGGACTGCTATGTCACACCGGGATTCATCGACATTCAGAACCACTCAGACTCTTACTGGACTTTGTTTGAACAGCCAGAACAGGCAAGTCTGATTTCTCAGGGAATCACTTCGATTATCATTGGCAATTGCGGCTCGTCACTAGCCCCTCTTTTAAGCCCTGATTCTATAAAGACTATTCAGAAGTGGCATAATTTGTCAGGTATCAATCTCAACTGGGCATCTGTGGCAGAATTTTTGGCCATGCTTTCTGCCAAACCACTAGGAGTAAACGTAGGGACTCTGGTCGGGCACGCGACTCTGCGCAGAGGTATGATCGGGGATAAAATTCGCGAGCTGACCAAAGAAGAACTGAAAATTATGGATAAAGCTTTACAAGACGGATTAGCTCAGGGCGCCCTGGGACTAAGCATGGGACTTATTTATGCTCATGAAGTGAACTCGTCTACCGCCGAGTTGAAAGAGATTATCGGTAATCTCAAACTAGCGAATAAATATCTCAGCGTGCATTTGCGTTCGGAAGCCAGTCATATACTAGATGCGATAGATGAAGTCGTAGATCTTGCTTCTGAAAAACAAATTCCAGTCAAAATTTCGCATTTGAAAATCCGTGGCAAAAAGAATTGGCATTTGTTTGACCAGGTGATGAGTAAACTGGAAGTTGCGTATCATCAGGGACTGAAAGTCGGCTTTGACGTTTACCCTTACAGCACGACTTGGTCTGTGCTCTATACATATCTGCCGAAGTGGGCTTATGAGGGAGGCAGAGAGCAAATTTTAAAAACGATCGCAGATCCGATGTCACGTAGGAAAATTTTAGATTTCCTTCGAGACCAGGATCAAGATTTCAAATCCATCATAGTCGCGGAAGCCCATGGGAGCAGGAACTTTGTCGGCAAAAGTTTAGCTCAGATTGCAGAGAATCAAGCAGTCTCAGTTGAGGAAGCTGTACTTAATTTGATTTCTGCCACAAATGCGCAAGTGATAGTTTTTGATCACAATTTGTCTCGAGAGCAGGTCGATATTCTCTGCGCTTCGCCTTTATCATTTATCGCCACAGATGGTGCTGGCTTTAACAGCACAGCTGAGAGGTTGGTGCACCCGCGATGCTTCGGGACTATGCCCAAGTTTCTAAAGATGATACGAGAGCAGAAAATGATGAAATGGGAATTTGCGATTAAGAAACTTACCCAGGAGCCAGCGGAATTTATAGGAATTAGTGATCGGGGAAGTTTGGCAGTTGGTAAGGCAGCAGACGTCGTGGTATTTAACCCAAAAACTGTGTTAGATAAGTCAGATTATACAAATCCGGACGTTTTGTCTGATGGGATCGAGCACGTCATCGTAAATGGCAAGCATGCTTACGCTGATAAAAAGGTTTGGGATACAGCAGGCACGGTCATCAAACGCTAATGCTTTCGCGATTGAGAGGAAAAAAAATTGCGATCGTGGGTATGGGTGTAAATAACCGCAAGCTTGCGGATTATTTGTCTAAGCATGGAATCAAGTTTGAAGTTATTGACGGCTGGAACAAGCCGGAGGATTTGATCGGGAGGCTCGATCGGTTTGATGTGGTTTTTCGCACCCCTGGTTTGCCTTATTTGTCAGCAGCTGTACAGCAGGCAAAGCAAAAAGGAGTAGAGATATTTAGCCAGACCAAGTTTTTTTTCGAATTATGTCCTGCCCCTATCATCGGTATCACTGGCACAAAAGGCAAAGGGACCACTTCGAGTTTGATCGCTAAAATTTTAGAGACTTCCGGGAAGAAGATTTGGCTCGGCGGCAATATAGGAAAAGATCCGTTTGAATTTTTAGAACAAATCAAACCAGAGGATTTGGTTATCTTAGAGCTTTCAAGTTTCCAGTTGCAGGACATGACCCAGAGTCCGCATGTAGCGCTAGTTTTAAGTATTACTTCAGATCACTTGGACCATCATCAGTCAGTAGACGAGTACGTTTCCGCTAAATCTAGTATCTTGAAATTTCAGACAGAAAAAGATGTAGCAATTTTACACCCTAGTCTGCCAGACGCATTTAAAAATCTAGGGAAGGGTAAAAAAATAATTTATGATCCGGGATCCGCGCAAGATTATGAAACGAAACTTTTGGGGCAGCACAATAAAGAGAATATTGCTGCTGCGGCTGCTGTTGCCAAATTTTTGGGCGTTGAAGAAAGCGAGATTAGGACAGCAGTTGCTGAATTTGAGACTCTGCCACATCATTTGGAAGTTTTAAGAACCGTAAACGGAATCACGTATATCGATGACGCAGTTAGCACCAATGTCGAACCTGCTATAGCCGCTATCAATGCAATTACTACGCCATTGATTTTGATTGTCGGTGGCTTTGACAAGGGTGTAGACTTTGAGCCACTGGGTAAAGTCATAGTTTCGGCGAAAAATTTGAAAGCAGTGGTGGTGATTGGCGACGTCACAGATAAAATTTTAAAAATTATCGCAGGATTTAAAGGAAAAATTTTAACTGGCGCGAAAAACATGAACGAAATTTTATCCCAAGCCCAGTCAGTAGCTACTGCGGGCGACACGATTGTAATTTCGCCAGCAACTTCAAGCTTTGACATGTTTGCAAATATGTATGATCGCGCAGAACAATTCGTAAAAGCAGTAAAAGCTTTATGAAAAAAATCACTTTACCGCCAGTTGATAAATATTTGTTCTGGTTGACTTTGGTACTACTTGCGATTGGTCTTCTGACTTTGTCCTCAGCCTCGTCAGCACTTTCGTATCAGAGATTCGGTAACAACTACTATTATTTTTTGCGGCAATTTTTCTTTGGAGCGGTTCCAGGATTGATTTTGATGTATTTATTTTCGCGAATTGATTATCATCGATGGCAAAGTTTGGCTCCGCTTTTGATTTTGGGAGGGATCCTGATGCTCGTAGCAGTATTGATTCCTGGAATCGGATTTAAAGTCGGTGGCGCTAGGCGTTGGATTAATTTTGGATCATTTCTTTTTCAGCCCACAGAGTTTGTAAAGCTTGCTGTGATTATATATTTGGCCAGCTGGTATGATAAGCGCCAGCACCACGCTCATGATTTGTATTACGGATTTTTACCAAGTCTAGGCTTGGTCGGACTCATGGTCGGATTGATCGTGCTTGAGCCTGACATCGGAACCATGCTGATTTTAGCAGGAATTGCTGCTGTCATGTTTTTTATCGGTGGAGTCAGAATGCGCTACATCGCTGCCACAGCAGCGCTTGCGTTACTGGTGCTTTGGATTTTGGTGAAAGCAGCACCCTACCGAGCACAGCGTTTCCTCGCTTTTATGGATCCCACTGCAGATTCGCGCGGAATTTCTTATCAAGTCAATCAAGCAGCACTGGCGATTGGCTCAGGCGGATTTTGGGGTGTGGGATTTGGTCAGTCGAGACAGAAGTACAACTATTTACCAGAACCGATCGGGGATTCGATTTTCGCCATCATGTCAGAGGAATTAGGATTCGTTAGAGTTTGCGCAGTTCTTCTCATTTTTCTGTTTTTTGCTTACCGGGGATTTAAAGTGGCGCGTACTGCTCCTGACACATTTGGTAAATTAGTCGCTGGTGGCATCACGAGCTGGCTGATCGTTCAGGCGCTTATAAACATCGGCGGCATCACAGGACTTATTCCGCTGACTGGGATTCCGCTGACTTTTATTTCTTATGGCTCGACCGCAATGCTTATCAGTTTGGCGTCGATCGGTATTCTTTTAAATATTTCAAGGTACGCAGATGCTCAAGCGTTCTAAAATCGACATCGGCTCAATTCAGAAAAGAGCTAAGCCGCTAAAAAAGATTAAACACGAGGTCCGGCGTGAAGCATTTAGTTATGAATACTTTTTTGCTCTCAAGCAAAAGCGAATTCGACAAGCGCTCGAACAGCTTGCTTTCAAACCGTTGATCGCGAAAGTAAAAGTCAAAAAGCAAAAAGTTTGGGCTCAGCTCACTTCGTTTGCCTTAGCCAGCCTCCTCGTGGTGGGTTTGTTGCAGACAGCGCTGTACTTATCTTCTGCCAAGAAGGCTTCAGGAGAAATTCTTGGTGCTGCGACCTCTGCTTATTCAGAGCTGCACTCGGCTTCCAAGGATTTATCGGCCCAGAATTTTTCATCTGCCCAGCAGCTTTTCGAGCAAGCCCAGAGCAACATCAAAGATGCTCAAGACAAACTGGGAAATTTCCGCGCGCTAACTTGGCTGACTCCTCAAGCCAACTCCGCAGATCATGTTTTAAAAGGAGCATCAGCATTGGCACTCGCTGGTCAGAAAATTACTACAGCACTCGACATTTTTGATCAATTACAAGTTTCGAGTAAAGGCGTGGGTAGTGATTTTAATACCAAAGTTTCGGAGAACAAAGCATTACTAGCCCAAGGCCGAGATTTAGTGACAGAGGCTTCAGCTGAATTCGATCAGACTTCAGGTTTACCTGAAAATTATCTGCAGTCTTTCAATGATGCCAAGCTGCAAGTCACAGAGCTCGGATCAATTCTTAAGCAATTAGTGGATTTAGAAGATTTATATCTTGGCCTGTTTTCAGGTCCGAAGACGTATTTACTAATTTTTCAGAATACAGATGAAATCAGAGCTACAGGTGGATTCATCGGCACTTATGGCGTACTTGAGACTAACCAAGGATCGATTACCAAACTGAGAATTGAAAGTATTTACCAGCTTGATGGACAGATTTACGAAGAGATCGCCGCTCCTGGCCAGATGCAGCCGCTGATTAAGCGTTGGGGGATTCGCGATGCCAACTGGTTTGCTGATTTTCCGACTTCTGCCAGTAAACTTTTATATTTTTTTGAAAAAGGCGGCGAGACCGCAGATGGTGTAATTTCTGCCACCCCAGCTTTGTTTGAGGATTTATTAAAACTAGTCGGACCGATTGACATGCCGAGCTATGGAGTGACACTAACTGCTGAGAATTTTCAGGAAGTCGTGCAATACAAAACGTCGGTGGACTACGATAAAACTCTAAACCAGCCAAAAAAAATGTTAGCCGACTTTGCACCGCTACTTCTCAATCGTCTGACCAATCTGTCCAAAGACCAATGGTTTAGTTTGCTTCAAATATTTGAGCAGAGTCTACACAGCAGAAGCATCCTGCTTTACTGCAAAGATTCAGACACTGAAAAACAAATTGATGATTTAGGTTTTTCAGGCAAGCTTCTGGCTACCGATTATGATTATTTGTCAATTGTCAACACAAATCTAGGAGGCACGAAGACTGATCTGCATGTAAACCAGCAAGCGAACCTGGAAACTAGAATATTATCAGACGGCACAGTTATGGACACTTTAACTCTGACGCGCCAAAACCAAGCTGATGCAAGTAATAAAGATTTTTTGCGAATTCTGGTGCCTCTTGGCAGTCAATTTATCTCAGCCTCTGGCTTTGATCAGTATGACTATTACGCTTCAGTAGCCAGAGGATTGAGTACTGATGCTGGGTTGAATGCCTGGGACCAAGGAGAGCTTCACTCTGATGTTTTCGTCAGAACGGAAAATGGCAAAAGCGAATTTTCAGGTTGGCTGAATACTGATCCTGGCCAAGAAAAAACTATTCAGATTACATACATGTTACCGTTTAAAGCTTCCTCAGGGTATAGTTTGCTTTTGCAGAAGCAGGCGGCGTCTTTGCCACTTCAATTTGAAGGCAGTATCAGCCTCGGATCGTTTGATGCGAAGTGGCTTGGTGAAGGGCTAAAGCTTGAAGGTGGAATAATTAAGTTTAGTTCAAACACTAGCACGGATGATTTCTGGCCGGCAGTCATCAGTAAATAGCAATTCTATTGGGAAAGCAACTGCGACCATCGCAGTGTTTTCGCTTTTGGCAAAAATTTTGGGGCTAGTCCGTGACGCGGTCTTCTCTCACCAGTTCGGCGCCGGAGTTCTGATTGATTCGTACTTTGCCGCGTTTCGTTTGCCTGATTTTATCTACAATTTGCTGATCCTCGGAACTTTTTCTGTTGCATTCATCCCGGTTTTCTCTGAGTACCTCATGAAAAGTGATGACGACGCAAACGAGCTGGCATCGAGCATTATCAATGTCACTTTGATTCTGATCCTGATAGCGACAGGTCTAGCATTTATTTTTATCAATCCTTTGGTGCACGCGATTGCTCCGGGTTTTACGGGCCAAGCATTTGACCTGACCAAAGTCTTTACCAAGATTTTTTTGTTGTCGCCTTTGTTTCTGACTTTGTCGTCGATCGTCAGCAGCATGCTAAACACGTATAAACGGTTTACGCTTGTGGCAGTGGCGCCTGTGCTCTACAATTTATCGATTATCGCAGGCGCGATCTGGCTCTATCCGCGTTTCGGAGCCAAGGGTCTAGCGTTTGGTGTCATCATTGGCGCGATTTTACATTTCAGTATCCAGGTGCCACAAGTTTTTGCCAATGGTTTCCGATATTCATTTGGCATCAATTCTCACGACTCTGGTTTTCGCAAATTTTGGAAGCTATACTGGCCGAGAATTTTCTCCATGGGCACTGAGCAGGTCACGGCTTTGATTGTTACAGTGTTCGGATCGTTTTTGGGCACAGGTGCTTTGGCTGCATTTTATTATGCAAATAATTTGCAGTCAGTTTTCTTGGGCATCTTTGCCGTCTCATTTGCCATCGCAGTTTTTCCACTGCTTTCCGATCTCTTTAACAAGCGCGAGCATCAGACGTTTAAAGACGTCCTGGCGAAAACCGCAGTTCAAATTTTGTTTTTCATGGTTCCATTGTCAATTTTACTTCTTGTACTGCGCGCGCAAGTCGTGCGTTTGGTTCTCGGTATCGGAGCTGGCACACATTTCACATTTGCCAACACGAAGATTGTCGCGCAGTCGCTGGGGCTCTTCAGCATTTCACTTTTTGCGCAATCACTGATCCCGCTTTTCACTCGTGCATTCTATGCCATGCAGAATACGATTACACCTGTGGTGATTGGCTTGATCACGATTGCCTCAAATATTCTTGTCACTTTTTATTTCACCAGACATTTGGGAATTGTCGGCATGGCGCTAGCATACTCGATTACAAATGTCATTAATCTTGTTTTACTCATCATGGAGCTGCATCGCCAAGTCGGCAGCATTCATGATGATTATCTGATCGTGAACAGCTTGAAAATAATCATTGCCTCACTAATCGCTGCAGCGGCAAGCTACGTCTCGCTATATATGGTCGCGCCGCTGGTGAACATGCATACTTATTGGGGTGTACTGATTCAGGGAACTGTGGCAGGCTTCATCGGCGTTGCCGTATACTTGGCAGTGGGCTGGCTAGTCGGCTTGGCAGAATCGCATGATTTAGTTAAACTATTACGCACAACCGCCAACAAACTCGGTCGCCCGATTAACATTATTTGGAACTGGTGGAGCTGATGAAGAAGATTAAAGCAGTCATATTTGATATAGATGGTGTGCTGATTGATTCTGTTGAGGCTAACGCAACGTTCTTTGAAAGGATATTTAAAGCTTTGAATGTTAGTTACTCGAAAAAAGAATATATAAAGCTGAATCATATGACCATGTGGGACATTATCAAATATTTTACTAAAGAGATCGATGATAAAAAAGTAAAAAAGCTTTGGAAGTTTGGACTGAGTATTCCTTACCCGACAAGCATGGTTAAAACGCCGAAGGATGCAAAAAAGGTTGTATCAGCGCTAGCGAAAAGTTATAAACTAGGATTGGTTACTGCGAGGCAAAAGCTCGGAGTTAAATTGGTCTTAGAAATTTTTGGTCACAAGAGTTTCAAGGCAATCGTAAAGTTCGGGGATTATATTCACCCCAAGCCCCATCCCGAACCCCTGCTTAAAGCTTTAAAAATGCTGAAAGTCAAAAAGCAAGAAGCGATATATATTGGCGACATGCGATCGGATGTTCTGTGCGCTCAAGCAGCTGGAGTTAAATCGATTTTGTTTAAAAATCATTATTCAGACCTCAAAAAAGAAAAACCTGATTACACAGTAACATCGTTTAAGCAATTATTGGAACTATTTCATGCAAGATAGAATTAGAAATTTTTGTATCATCGCGCACATTGATCATGGCAAGTCCACACTTGCTGATCGGCTTTTGGAAATGACTTCTACTGTTTCCAAACGTGAGATGAAAGATCAGCTGCTGGACACTATGGATCTGGAAAGAGAAAGAGGGATTACAATCAAATTACAACCAGTGCGCATGGAGTGGAAGGGATATATTCTCAATTTGATTGACACTCCAGGTCATGTGGACTTTACTTACGAAGTTTCGCGTTCCCTGGCTGCTTGCGAGGGAGCAATATTGGTTGTGGACTCAACTCAAGGCATTGAGGCACAGACTTTGGCCAACATTCACCTAGCCCAGCAGCACAATCTGAAAATTATTCCAGTTGTGAACAAAATCGATTTGCCGAATTCGGACCGAGAAAAGACAGCAGAAGAAATCAAGAAAGCTTTTGGATTTTCTGATCAAGAAATTCTCTATGCGTCAGGAAAAACTGGCGAAGGCGTGGAAAAAATTCTAGAAGCTGTGGTGGATCGCGTGCCAGCGCCGAGTGGCAAGTCTGATTCTGCTTTGCGAGCCTTGATTTTTGATTCCACTTACGACATACACCGCGGAGTGGTGACGTTTGTCAGAATTGTAGACGGTAAACTTTCGAAAAATGAAAAAATCCAAATGCTAGGCACGAAAACTTTTGCTGACGCGCTGGAAGTTGGATTTTTTCATCCTAAATATTTCCCATCAAAAGAATTACTTACTGGTGAAGTGGGTTATATTGTCACAGGTCTGCGCGATGTCCGTAAAGCTCGCGTGGGCGATACGATTACAAGTGGCTCAAACAAGGTTGAGGCATTGCCAGGTTACAAGCAAGTCAAACCCATGGTTTACGCATCGATTTTTCCAACTTCTGGTGATGATTATCCGCTACTTCGAGATGCGATTGATAAACTGAAGCTCAACGACGCAGCGTTAGAATTTGAACCAGAAAATATTCCAGCTTTAGGATTTGGATTTCGAACAGGATTTTTGGGTTTGCTGCACATGGATATTGTCCAGGAGCGTCTGACTCGTGAATACAATCTCGATTTGGTCCTGACAGCGCCGTCTGTGGAGTACAAGATCAACTTAAAGAATGGATCGCCAAAAATTATTCACACTCCAGCAGAGCTGCCAGATCCATCGCTTTATGATTCCATCGAGGAGCCGTGGGTGGATATCGAAATTTTAGTTCCCCAGAAATACATTGGTGGAATTCTCGATTTGATCACTGGCCGCCGTGGAATTTATAAAAATATGGACTACCTCAGTAACGAACGCGTGCTGATTACAGCAGAAATGCCGCTAGCAAACATAATTATTGATTTTTATGATAAACTGAAAAGTGTGTCTTCAGGCTATGCATCGCTGAACTACGAATTTCTCGACTTCAGGATCGGGGATTTGGTTAAACTAGATATTTTAGTCGCGCAGGAGAAAGTTGATGCGCTCTCTATGATTGTCCATCGAGATATCGCAGCTGACGAAGGTCGCAGTTTGGCTGAAAAATTGAAGACACTGATTCCGAGACAGCAATTCGAAATCGCGATTCAGGCAGCTATTGGCGGAAAGATCATTGCCAGAGAAACAATTCCTGCCATGCGAAAAGACGTGACGAAAGGTCTGTACGGCGGAGACGTGACTCGCAAGATGAAACTGCTCGAGAAACAGAAAAAAGGAAAGAAAAGATTAAAGAGGATTGGTTCAGTTGACATTCCCCAGGAAGCATTCATGGCGATCTTGAAAAAGTAATGTGAATCCCGCGCAATGCTGAATTTATTTCAGCATCTAAAAAAGATCCTGAAACGAGTTCAGGATTGCGCACGACAACTATGCAAAACCGGAAACGTTTGCAAAAAATATTCGTGGTTTTGGCAGTAATCATGATTGTGGGCATGTTGCTTTTCACATTAATCCCATTTTTCTCATGAGCTTCGAAGGATTTATCAAGTCTAGGTTTGCGACATGGATACTTGGAATTGGTCTGGTTTTCGTCATGATTCTCGCTGCTCGTGTCCTGGTCCAGAAGTACCGAGTCGATAAAGAAATCGCGCAGCTGCAGTCTCAGGTGGAGAAAGTGAAAAAAGATAACGAGCAATTGTCAAACCTGATTCAGTATTTCAATACACCAGAGTACCGCGAAAAGCAAGCGCGGGAAAAATTGAATTTGAAAAAAGACGGAGAATTTGTAGTCGGTCTACCTGAAAACTCAGACCAGGCAGACTCAAGCCAACCCAAACCAGAATCAAATTTTAAAAAATGGTTAAAGTATTTTTTCAGCAATGCATCATAAGCATAAAAAACTTTTGATAATAATTATAACTGCGATTTTGGTGCTGATCGCCGGCATCGCAGCGTTGATGTATTTCAAAGCATACCCTGTGGCAGTCGTGGGCGATGGATTGATCTCTAGAAAGTACTGGGACCAGGCGCACAGCATTGCGAAAAAGATCGATCCCAGTGTTTCTGACTCAGTGATCTCGGATCAAATTATCAAAGTCAAAAAAGAGCAGCTTCTAACTGGTGGTGGCAAGATCGACGATGAGTTTGCATTTACAACTTCCGGAAATCATAAGCAGTATTCTGATTTTTTGAATAAATATTTTTTATCAGACGAGAATTTGTTTCGAGAATTTGTGGTTAAGCCGCAGTTTTATGAAGCCAAGCTTCAGATCGAGTACAATTCTGACTTAAAAGCGAACCAAGCAGCATATGCTCGCGCCCAAGACTTGCTCAGTAAGCTCAAAAGTGGCAAATCCTTCGAGGAATTAGCAAAAACTGACAGTGATGAAAAAGTTTCAGGTCAGCTTGGCGGTGATCTCGGGTTTATCACTGAAGACCAGATCTTGCCAGAACTTAAATGGTATGTAAAGGATGCCCAGATCGGCAAAATCATCCCCAAGATTCTTATCAGTCGAGTTGGCTATCACATTTTGTATCCAGTTGAGACTTCTGAAAGCCAAGGAACGAAAACCTGGCATATAAAAAATATCTTGATTCGAACCTCAGGCTTTGACAGCTGGCTTCAGAAGCAACTTGATAGCATTTGGGTTTGGAGGATAAAGTAGTATACTTTAGGCAAATGCGGGATTCGTACAATGGTAGTACATATCCTTCCCAAGGATAGGACGCCAGTTCGATTCTGGTATCCCGCTCCAAAAATTTTCAAATTTTATGAATCCGACTAGACACAAGGGCACAACTTTTGTAAGTGAATTTCGTTTGGTTCGTCTTACTCGCGACCTGAGGATTTCGCGAAAGTTTTACGAAGAAATTTTTGACTGGCCCGTGGTAAACGAGTGGGACCAAGGCGTGATGTATAATACAGGCAGCGCGATCCTTGAAATTATTCAAGAAGCACAAGCCCAAGAAGCTAACCAATCATCGCGAATCGCGATACTGGTTCCAGACGTGTGGTCACTTTTCGAAAAAATAAAAGATAAAGTGCCTTTGGTTTTTCCGATTCGGGATAATGCATGGGGCGATACATCGTTTCGGATTTTAGATCCCGAAGGTTTCCCAATTACTTTATTTACTCTTACAAAAAAATAATTTTATGCTCAAAGACAAAGTAGTTTGACTCTCTAGCGATTGCTGGAAAATGGTTAAGAACCATTCGTACGAAAGGTTCTAGAGTTTTAAGATCAAATTTTATGAAAAATTTACCAAATTTATTTAAACTCGTTCAGCTTACGCGGGCGCAGGTGCAGCAGGGTTATCTATTGTCCGGAATTCCGAAAGACAAAATTAGTAATCTTGCCGAGCATCATTATTTGGTGACCTTTATCGGCTGGCAGCTGGCAGTACACCTAAAAGAAGCTGGAGCGAAGATTGATGCGCAGAAAGTTCTAGAATACTGCCTTATCCACGACCTCGGCGAGCTTATGGGCGGTGATATTTCTGCCTGGTATGCGAAGATGAATCCTCGAGCGCGAAGATTTGCCAAAGCTTTTGAAGAAGAAAACCAGAAATATTTGTCGAAGTTTTTTGGCAGCCAAGCAAAGTATTTTAAGAAAATTTCAAAAGATATTTTGATTTACAAAAGCGATGAAGCTCTAGTTGCCAAAGTTGCTGATTACATCGAAGCCTTATGCTTTAAAGTTTACATTGGGCATTTCGAAGAGCCAAGCAGAAAATTCAGTAGTGAGAAGCTCAGTTCATTTATCAGGAAAATTAAAGACAAGACTGCTAAGAAGATATTGCAAGAGTTTGTGAAAGAATGGCTGAAAACAGTAGATAAAGCAAACTACATTGAGATTTTAAAAAATAAATGAATAACGCTAGCAATGCAGTAAAGGCTTTTATTGTTGAGGGCGGAAAAGTTTTGCTAATAAAAAGGCAGCCCCATAATCCCCACATGCCGAATACCTGGGATAACCCAGGAGGTAGACTACTGCTTGACGAAAACCCTTTTGCAGGCCTACACCGTGAGGTCAAAGAGGAAACAGATTTAAATATTGAAATCATCACACCACTCGATGTCCATTATTTTACTCGCGATGACGGACAGCAAATTACTTTGATGATTTTCCTGTGTAAGCTTACGGGCGGTGAAATTAAACTTTCTGACGAACACACAGAATATCAATGGAAGAGTTTAGACGATCCCATTGATGAGTTTCCGAAAAATTTTCAGTGTTGCGTCCTTAAATTCCGAGAATATTTTCAATAATTTAAGCAAGAACCATTCGTACGAAAGGTACTATAGTAGATATGACACTTGATAAGTTATTTAAAGCTCTGGGGAATCGACGCCGGTTGGCAATAGTTAGGCTTCTGAAAGGGAAAAGAGAAGTCTCGGTGACCGAGATCGCTCAGCATTTGAAATTGTCGCACCGCAGTACTTCCAAGCATCTTGCCGTGCTTGCCGCTGCTGAGATTGTGGACCGCGAACAGCGAAGCCTGTCTGTGTTTTATTTTCTCAACACATCGAATCGAAACTTTAAGCACGTTCTAAACATAGTCTAATTCGTACGAATGGTACTATAGTTTGATCGTGGTTTCTGTGATACAATTAGAACGATAATTTTGCCGATGTAGCTCAACTGGTAGAGCAGCGGTATCGTAAACCGCAGGTTGTCGGTTCAAGCCCGACCATCGGCTCCAGAAATTTATGAAAGAACTAAGAAAACTCTCGGATGTAATTTTGAATCCAAAACCTGACTCTTGGCAAGTTTTGGAGGATGAGTTTTCAAAAGTTGAAGGTTTGACCAATCCTGGATTAGATCAGCCCAGTTCGATTTTTTCTGTTGTTTATCATCCTGATTATATTTCTCAAGAACAAATTCTATCGAAACTTTTGGCACTTGGATACGAGTACGCTGACCCGAAAAAGTAGAAAAGGTAAAAGTCAAGACCCCTGTTTTTTGCCACCCTTGCCAGATTGGCTTTTTTTATTTATACTTGATGCGCCAAAATGAATACACAGCCTCAAAACCCGAAGGATTTGAATAAATGGCGTCTGGCAAACCTGGCCATGGAGCTAGGATTCATAATCGCCCTGCCGTTATTGGCTTTTGTGTACTTGGGTAAGTGGGTAGATGGCCGGCTGCACACCAGTTTTCCATACTTTACGCTGCTGGGAATTTTATTGGCGATCACTGCTACCACGATTTGGCTGACTCGAAAATTGAAAGAATACATAAAATGATTTACGCATTACCACCATTAGTTGCAGAACCGATTTTCCATTTAGGGAACTTTGCTGTGACCAATACTCTCATCAATTCGACGATCGCAGTTGTTTTCTTTTTCATCATCGGATTGATTCTGCGAAACAAAACTGCGCTCGTGCCGCGAGGGATTCAGAATTTTGCCGAAGGCTTGTTAGAAATTATTTTAGGCTACATAGACGGCGTGACCAAAGATCGCAGAAAGTCTATGAAGTTCCTGCCCATTGTCGGTGGAATTTTTCTGTTTATTTTATTTTCCAACTGGATCGGACTTATCCCAGGCACAGGTTCTATCGGCAGATACATGGTGCACGAGGGACAAGTTGAACTCATTCCACTTTTTCGTCCTGCGAATACGGATCTGAATACGACTCTGGCCATGGCTCTGTTTGCGGTAGTTGCTTCGCATGTTTTCGGAATTATGGCCATTGGATTTTTCCGTTATGCCAACAAATTTATCAAGCTTGGCGACATCTATCACGCTATGCGCAAAGGCGGAGTCAGCATTATGGTCGCTGTGATCGAGTTTGGCGTGGGATTGATAGAAATTTTCTCAGAAGTGGCGAAAGTCGTCTCGCTCTCACTTCGATTATTTGGAAATGTTTTTGCCGGAGAAGTTTTATTGACAGTGCTGGCGAGTCTAATCGCGTTTCTCGTGCCTTTGCCTTTCATGTTTCTAGAAATTCTCGTCGGCCTAGTCCAGGCCGTAGTGTTTGCCATGTTGACTCTAGTCTATCTGACCATGGCCACGGCTGAACTTCCAGAACATGCAGAGGGGCACTAGGTTTTTTCTCCCCCTTTTAAGGGGGAGATTAAGAGGGGGTCTTGAAGCGCTTTGAATTTTGAAACTCTTCATGACCTCCCCTAACCCCTCCTTAAAAGGAGGGGAATCGAGGTCACTCACCGACGCAATAAACTAAAAATAATTAAGCGTCGAGTAGAATAAAGAAAGGTCCAAACAAATGACTCCAGAAATGATGAAAACTGTGATCAAGGGAGCCACCATCGCTATCGGCGGTATTTCACCGGCTATCGCGATTGGGAAAACGGCTGCCAAAGCCATGGAATCCATTGGTCGCAATCCAGAATCATCGGATAAGCTTTTCGTGCCTATGCTTCTCGGCATGGCGTTTGCAGAGGCTATCGCGATTTACGCTCTAGTTATCGCTTTTATTGTGTAATCTGCTTACTGTCATACTGTACCGTATGACAGTGGGGAGCTTATATGGAACAACAATCACTATTAGGAACATTGGGCATTAATTGGAAACTTTTTCTAGCGCAGCTAGTCAACTTTAGCATTGTCATGTTGATTTTTTATTTTTTAATACTTCCTCCTCTTATTTTGGCGATGGCAAAAAGAACAAAAAGAATCGAGGAAGGACTCAAGAATGCAGATGAGATGGAAGTAGAAAAAAAGAAATTTGATGAGTGGAAAGCAGCTGAGATGAAAAAGACCAGAAATGAAATTGATGAGCTGACGAGGACTGCTACGGATACAGCCAATCAAATGAAGCAGCAGATCATCGCGGAAGCGCAGCAGCAAGCAGATAAGGTCCTGAAGCAGGCGCGCGCGAGCATGGAAAGCGAAAAAGTCTCCATGATGGCTGAGGTCAAGCAGGATATTGCAACTTTGGTCGTGGCAGCTTCTGAAAAGATTTTGCGTGGCAAGCTCGATGAAAAGAAAGACAAGGAATTGATCAGTGAAAGTATGAAAGGGATGAAATAACTAATCCATCGCGAGCGACTGCTTTAACACTAAGGTCAAACTGGGCAGTCGCGTGGCGATCTAATAGATTGCTTCGTCGCTGCTGCTCCTCGCAATGGTTAAACCAAAACTTATGAAATACTCACCCAAACAATACGCACAGGCGCTGATGGAATCACTGGAAAGCACAGCGCCGAAAGATCAGGATCTTGTGTTTGATAATTTCGTAAAAGTCTTAGCAGAGCATAATGATGTCCGGATGTTTGACC
The DNA here is from genome assembly GCA_964405805.1 of uncultured Candidatus Saccharibacteria bacterium. Classification (GTDB taxonomy): domain Bacteria; phylum Patescibacteriota; class Doudnabacteria; order UBA920; family O2-02-FULL-48-8; genus CAYOPE01. The sequence continues at coordinate 27,452 of CAYOPE010000010.1, forward strand.
AGATCGCAGAAGAATTTCACAAGCTGGAATTGGCCAAGAAAGGCGTAAAGCAAGTAGAGATCTCATCAGCCATGCCACTAAGCAGACAAGCAGAAGCTGAGATAGTAGATAAGCTAAATGATCTCGTGAAAGGCAAAGTCGAGGTTAGCAAGAAAATCGACGAGAGCCTGATCGGCGGAGTAGTAGTCAGGTTGGACGACCAAGTACTAGACGCATCGGTCAAGAATAATTTAGAAAATCTAAGAAAGGAATTAAGTAGTTAGTTTAAAAGTTAAAAGGTTAAAAAGTTTAAAAGATCCTTCTAACCTTCGAACTTTCTAACATTTAAACATTTATGAGCGATATATTAACTCAGCTAAAAAGTAAAATTGAATCCTTCCAGACTCAGGCCAAGCTCGAAACAGTCGGCACTGTGCTGCAGGTTGGCGACGGCATTGCGAAAGTAGCAGGACTTTCAAACGTCAGAGCGTCCGAAATGCTTGAGTTTACAGGCGGTGTGCTTGGCGTTGCACTAAACCTTGAGCAAGATTCGATCGGCGCTATACTTCTGGGCGAAGATACAAACATCAAGCAAGGCGATAAAGTCACAGCCACAGGAAAAATTTTATCAGTGCCAGTGGGGGATGGTCTGATCGGCCGCGTAGTCAACCCGCTTGGTCAGCCAATTGATAATAAAGGTCCCATAAAATCAGAAAAATTCTACCCAGTAGAAAAAATTGCACCTGGCGTGATTGAGAGACAGTCTGTAAACGAACCTTTGCAAACTGGTATCAAAGCCATTGATGCCATGATCCCGATTGGTCGCGGTCAGCGCGAACTGATCATCGGTGACAGACAAACAGGAAAAACCGCAATCGCTATCGAT
>CAYOPE010000011.1:0-28148 GCA_964405805.1 uncultured Candidatus Saccharibacteria bacterium
CTCGATCATCGAGCGACTGCTTGTCAATTTTTCGATCATACCTGCGTCGCTGAATTTATCACTAACCCAGGACATTTTGAATTTTATCGGTTTAGTGTTTCTAAGTATCGGCTTTTCACGCCTGGCGGCGGTGAATAAGAGCTAATGCTAATACTCCCAACAAGTCAATTATTTTTACTGTTGGCAATCTATACAGTGATTGTCTTTGTTTTTATCTGGGTTGAAAACCGACGCATGAGACAGAAGATTCATACAGAAGAGCGAGAGATGCAGCGCCGGATGTATGAAGTTTCTATTTTGAAGGAGTTGGGTGAGCGCATCGGCTATTCATTAAACGTTCAGAAAATAGTCGACGTCATCACGGGTTCACTTCGCAATTTGCTGGACTATTCCACAGTTTCATATTTGCTGCTTGGTGATGAGCAGCGACTAATTTTTCACTGCTTCGTCGAAGAGTCGATAAACAAAAGATTTATTGATAATGTGAAGTCGCGCATGGCAGCTGGCCTTTCGGCTCTACTTGAACGCGAAATCAAGCAGGACAATATCGACGAAAGTGTCTCAGGAACCATTACGGATGAAAGTAATAAATCAGAGATAAGGTCTTTCTTTAACATTCCTGTAGTCATCAATGATACTCCCATGGGGCTGCTAAATGTTTCTTCTACTAAACCTGGGCTCTATAAAGAAGAGGAAATGACCATTCTTTATACCATCATGAACCAGGCCTCGAGCGCGGTCTCTAAGCTTGAAAATATTTTGAACCAAGAAAAAGGCAAGCTTAATTCCATGGTTGCATCTATGGCTGATGGCGTGCTGATGGTGGACACGAAAAATCGATTATTAGTGATTAACCCAGTCGCTAAAGAGATGTTAGGCATCCAGATCGCCCAGCCTAGCATATTTGATATTTTAGATCATCTTTCTTCGAAAATTGACTTGCGGACGAAAATCGAAGACAGTCTACGCCAAGATAAACTGATTGTCCAGGAGCAGCTGAAGCTAGAAGATAAAACTCTGCGGATCCTGATTAGTCCTGTGAAAGATAGTGAGAACGAGCCTCTGGGCGCTGTGGTTTTATTTCACGACATCACAAAAGAAAAAGCTATCGAAAAAATGCGCGAGGACTTTACTTCTATGATGGTGCACGAACTCAGAAGTCCTTTGACTGGCATCCGTTCAATTGCCAATCTGCTGAAAGAAGAGAAAATCAAAAACGAACAGCAGAAATATCAGGAATTCGTCGATCTGATCGTGACTAACTCTGCTTCCATGCTCGATTTGGTCAATGATTTACTGGACGTGGCCAAGCTCGAAGCTGGCAAGTTTCAGATTATGGCCAAGGATACAAATATTCCTGAACTTGTAAAAATGCGTGTCCAATCATTTACTTCGCTAGCATCAGAAAGTCACGTAGAGCTTCTAAGTAAAGTGGAAGAAGGAATTCCTTTGATCAAACTAGATGAAAATAAAATGGGCCAGGTTTTAAATAATTTTATATCCAATGCGATCAAATTTACCCAGAAAGGAAAAGTTGTAATTTCCGCTTTTGTGGCTCATAAAAACGACAGCTTAGTGACAAAAGTTTCATCACTTGGCATGATATGGGCTGGGGTGAAAGATCAAACCTTTGACTCAGATCAGCTGGTTCTGGCCGTGACAGATAGTGGAATTGGAATTTCCGAGGAACAAATGGGAAAATTGTTTAACAAATTTACCCAGCTTGAGCAGTCTGCTCTGTCTGAAAAAAAAGGGACCGGACTAGGGCTCGTCATCGCAAAAGGCATCGCAGAGGCTCATGGCGGCCATGTCGGCGCGTTTTCTAAAGTCGGTGAAGGCTCTACTTTTTATTGTTTTATACCTATAAACGCTCATGGCTAACATACAGTCTGACTTCGCTAACCTAACCTCGCATCAGCTCCGCACGCCGCTGTCTGGCATGAAGTGGCTTTTGGAGTTGCTGCAAAAGTCTGACGGCAATCTGAGCAAAAAACAAAAAGATTTAATAGAAAAACTTTATTTTTCTAACGAACGCATGATCGCTTTGGTCAACGATCTACTGGAAGTTTCAAGCATTGAGCAAGGCAAGACCAAATTGTATTTACAAGCAACAGATCTAGAACCGATTATCCGGGCGATTATAAAAGAAAAAGTCAAAGAAGTAAAAAGAAAAAAATTACAGATATCTTTTACCGTAGAGCACGAACCGTTACCACAGGTTAAAACCGAGCGGAATAAAATTAGACAAGTTCTGAACAATATTTTGACGAACGCTATCAATTACACCCAAGAAACTGGACAGATTCATGTTGAGCTGAGACAAACTGACCATTCGATTTTATGTAAGATTACTGATAATGGTGTAGGGATTCCGAAGAGCGCTCAGAAAAAAGTTTTTTCGAAATTTTTCCGCGGTGATAATATTTTACAGTTCGAGACTACTGGCACGGGCTTGGGTCTTTATATTACGAAAAAATTTATCGAGGCTTCCGGCGGCAAAATTTGGTTTAAATCGAAAGAGGGAGAGGGAACCACTTTCTATTTCACCTTGCCGATAGCAGAGAAATAATTATGAATTGGTTTTTCATCGCACTCATCAATCCACTCGCACACGCTTTCGCTAACCATTTGGATAAGTACTTGATTACAAGATGGATGAAAGAGAGCTCTGTCGGAATTCTTATACTTTTTTCTTCGTTGTTTTCTGTTGTTTTGATACCAATATTATTTGCATTTGATGCAAAGCTAATAACTCAACTAACTTTGTACAAAGCACTTGTTTTGGTACTGAACGGAGTTATATATGCTTTATCAACTATGTTATATTTTTATGCTCTAGAGGAAGAGGAAGCTTCACACGTGGTTCCTTTGTTTCAATTGATTCCAGTTTTTGGATTTATTTTTGGAAACATATTTTTGGGTGAAATTTTGACCAAACCTCAGTCAATAGCTTCGATTTTTATAGTAATAGGCGGCTTTATTTTATCGATCGAATTTAGTGAGGAGAGAATTAAATTTAGATGGCAAATGGTACTCTTTATGTTCGGTTCTTCTATTTTAGCCGCAGTAAATGCTGTTATTTTTAAATCCATAGCATTAAATCAAAATTTCGTTGCTTCATTGTTCTGGAATATGGTAGGAGTTTTTTTGTTCGGCATCTTCCTTTTCTTTGCTCTTAAAAATTATCGTCGTCAGTTTATAGACCTGATCAGAGCCCACCATTATAAGATTATTGGCCTAAATATGCTAACTGAGACGCTAACGTTGGTCGGAGAAATAGCGTTATTATTAGCGATACTTTTCGCCCCAATAGCATTGGTTCAATCTGTAGGTGGCTTGCAACCTTTGTTTGTATTTGTTTTAGGAGTTATTATGAGTTTATTTTTTTCAAAATATGGAAAAGAATCGTTGTTAGCGCACCATTTGACCCAGAAAATATTTGCCATCGCCATTATGACAGTGGGGTTATTTTTTTTGAAATACTAACATGCTTCCAGAATTTCCAAAATTTAAAAAATTAGAAATATCAGACAAGAAAGATATTGAAATAATCTCCGATGAGTATCCACCCTATTCTGATTTTAATTTTATTTCTATGTGGGCCTGGAATATCAACGACGATCTTCAAGTTTCTCAACTAAATAATAACTTGATAGTTAGGTTCACTGACTATCTATCAGGTGCAAAATTTTATTCTTTTTTAGGAAATCATAAAGTTAACGAAACGTCAGATACTTTGTTAGAATTTTCTAAGAAGCAAGGAATTAAACCAGTTCTAAGACTTGTGCCAGAAGAGGCAGTTAAGTCAATGGATCGAAATAAATTTAACATTGTTGAAGAGCCTAACCACTTTGATTATATATATTCTATAAAAAATATTGCTGATTACATAGGTTCTGAATATAAAAAACATAGAAAAATGACCCGTCGCTTTAAAGATAAGCACGAGTTCGAAGTTCAACTGATAGATCTTACTGAGGAGAAAAATAAAAAATTATTGAGAGACCTAGTTGATCAGTGGTCAAAAAATAAGAAAGAGAAGGCAGACACAACCCATAATTACAAGGAATTAGATGATCTTAAAAATGAATCTATTGCTTTTGATAAATTACTATCTTCTCCCACAAATTTATTGCAATCTTTAGTTTGTTTTGCCATTTTTGTTGAGGGCAAATTAGCTTCTTTTATTTTAAGTGAAAAATTATCCAATAATTACTGTCTTTCTCATTTTGGGAAAGCAAACACTGCCTTTGAAGGTATATCTCAATTTTTAATGCAAGCTCACGCAAACCTTTTCTTAGATATGGGGATTCATTATCATAATGATGAACAAGATCTAGGGTTAACAAATCTTCGTTTCTCGAAAAATTCATACAGACCGGAGGTTTTTTTAAAAAAATACTCAATTGCATTTATGGATGATTTTGTAATATAATTTATTTATATGCAAGTAAAAGAAAGCTTTGCGAGAAAAACTATTATTATACCGGTTCTTTCCTATGTTATTTTAGCTGTTTGGGGCCTTATTTTCATTGTTAACAATTCAGATCCAAATGGCTATAACGCACAATTTTGGTCGGCTATATATCAGATAATAGCTTGGTGGGGTGCTTTATATGGTATTTATTTTTCGCACTTATGGGGTGGTTGGAAAAGTTTAATTGGCCGAGCAAATTTAGCCTTTGCTATAGGGCTTCTAGCTCAATCCTTTGGACAAATAGTATTTAGTTATTATACCTTTAAACAGACAGAGATTCTGTATCCATCATTAGCGGATGCAGGTTTTTTTGGGAGTATTCCTTTTTATATATACGGAGCATCTCTTTTGGTGAAGTTTGCCCATGTTAAACTAAAATCTATTCGAAACGTAACTTTAGCATTCACTATACCCTTGGGGATGCTAATTTTAGCTTACTGGCTTTTCCTTAGAGGGTATGAATTTGACCCAAGTAATAAAATAAAAATATTTTTAGATTTTGGTTATCCTCTCGGTCAAGCAGTTTACGTTTCAATTTCAGTGCTAGCATTAATGGCCTATAAAAAAATAGCGGGTGGAATAATGAGTAAACCTGTTTTACTTTTCATATTTGCACTATTTGCTCAATTTATATCAGATTATGTTTTTTTATTCTTATCGAGTAGGAATTTTTACGAAGGAAACTATATTATTTTCTCCGACCTTCTATATCTTACTGCTTATTTTTTGATGACATTAAGTTTAATGAGGCTTGGGACAGTATTTTATAAAATCAAAAATTCATAAAAGTGTATGGCAATCTTTGATCAAATTTCACTTAAGATCATCAAAGAGCAGGAGTTGATAATTGGTCCTGTGGCTTGGGAAGAAGCGAAGAAAGTCCCGGGACTGAAAGTTCTGGATGAAAAGAAAGGCGAAGTTAGCTTTGATGGCGACGGAAAAGAAGTTCTCAACAAGCTTGTGGCCCAGTACACTCGACTTTTCGGTCGCGCTTCGACAGAAGTCTGCAGGGAAGCAGCGGCAGCTTTAGTAGCAGAGCTACCAAATGACCAAGTTCCCGAAAGTCTCAAATAAAAATGCCAAATGAAAACGATGAGCGCTTGCAAGAAATCAATCAAGAGATCTATAAGCGCAACTTAGAACTAGCTGTAGTAAATAAAACGCTTTCGCTTCTGCGAAAGCTTTATCAAATTACTTTACAGACCCTAGATCCCGCCTCGCTTTCCGAGCAAGTCTCGCAGCCTGTCCGGGCAGACTTGAATTTGGAGGCAGTCGGCGTGCTCATGTTTGATAAGGAAAGCGATTCGCTGATACCGTTTCGTTTTGCGAAGTCAGAACGACTACTAGCGGTTCTTAAAAATTTAGGGTTCATGTTCCGCGATGTTCCCATTCCGAAAGTTTCAGAAAAGCCTTTGCTTAAGCAAGTTGTTATTGAGGGGAAATGGGGTTACACTCATAATCTTGCAGATGTTTGGGGCGGAGTAATCGACACTGCGAACCTAAAAATTCTTGCAAAAGAATCAAATTTAAAAACGATTTTACTTTACCCACTGGTGACACAAGGGAAGGCCATTGGTTGTTTGCTTCTTGCACTCAATCGCGATTATGAAATTCTAAGTGACTTTGAAAAAGAGTCAATCAAAAGCTGTGTGGATGTCATTGCGGTAGGCTTGGATAAAGCGTTATTATACGATCAGTTACAAAAAGCCAACGCGCAACTCAAAGAGCTGGATCAAGCACGGTCTGAGCTGATCACTATCGCTTCGCATCAGCTGCGTACTCCACCCACCACGATCAAATGGTATCTGTCGAGCTTGCTGGACGGGGACTATGGTCAGGTTCCAGACAATCTGAAGCAGGCTCTGGAAAACATGCAGGCGACTAACAACGCTTTAGTCGCTGACATTGATGATTTACTAAACACTTCTCGGATTGAACGCGGGAAAATGGAATATGTATTTGCTGAAACTGATATGGCCAAGGTCACTGAGCAGTTATTTTTACAATTTCAGCCCTTAGCTAAACTTAAGAATTTGGATTTGCAGTATATTCCTTCTTCAGAAAAAATTCCTGTGCTCATCGCTGACACTGACAAAATCCGACAAGTCGTAAATAATTTGATCGACAATGCTATCAAATACACTGAGAAAGGTTTTGTAAAAATTTTTCTAACACAAAAAAACGGCAATATTTGTGTCGCCGTGTCTGACTCGGGCAAGGGGATCAAGCCGGAGGAAAAAGATAAAATTTTTGACAAGTTTACTAGAGGTGCTGATTCTCTCTATCACTCGAGTGGTCTAGGGCTTGGGATGTATGTGGCACAGATGATTGCTCAGACGCATAAAGGCCAGATCAGTGCGGAGTCAGAAGGCATGAGCAAGGGCTCGACGTTTACACTGAGCTTGCCGATTGAGAATGGTCTTGCAGTCGCGAAAACTACTTAAGATATTTCTTGATTTTTTCGACAATTTCAGCAGGCGTGACTTTGACTTTCACAAAGTAGTCCACTGCACCCAGGGTTTGTGCCTTAGTGAAGTCGACTGGTTGCCCTAGGTTTGAATCGACAATCACAGGAGTTTTATTGCCGTTTTTCTGAAGTTCTTCTAGGACCTGGAAGCCATCCATTTTTGGCATGACCAAATCGAGCAGAATCAGATCAAACTGCTCGTTTTTCAGAGTATCCAGAGCATCTTGTCCATTTGAGGCAACTTTTATTTCATATCCTGAAAGCTTGAGCTTGTTCTGAAGTACAGCAGCCATAGGGGCTTCGTCTTCGACCAACAGGATTTTATACGTTTTATCCATAGCCTTGATATTATAGCAGAAATTTGGTATAGTATCAAAGCAATTTGCCCAGATAGCTCAGTTGGTAGAGCAACTCCATGGTAAGGAGTAGGTCAGCGGTTCAAATCCGCTTCTGGGCTCCAGTAAGAGCGCTCGGACACTGCAAAAAATGACGTCTAAATTTTACTAGCCATAAAATTTAGACTAATTGGTCGGCCTCGATGCAGGCTTTGCATCTTCGGCCTCCCAGTTCATTTTTATGCAGCATCCTCGCTTAAAGATAGATAAAGTATTAATTACGAAAAAAATTAGGTGCGCAGGTTGAATCCAGGGTTACGTTAATAGTCCTCAACCGAGCACGAATTTTTTTCGAGAGGAGTAATAAGTCGACCGTAGCACATTTCGCTTGCGAAATTGCGAAGGTTCGACCAATTACGACGATGTCACAAGACAATCTCATAAACATGGAATGTACAGTTTGCCATCACGTAAACTATCAGTCCAGAAAAAATAAAAAACTTACCCCAAACCGTTTGGTAATGGAAAAGTTTTGCAAATGGTGTAAGAAGCACACCGAGCACAAAGAGACCAAGTAATACGACTGTTTGTGTTGGGGGGTTCGTATAATGGTAGTACAGCGGTCTCCAAAACCGCTTGTGTAGGTTCGATTCCTACACCCCCTGCCACAAGCAGTCGTTTGTTGGTACGGTAGAAACAAAAACGCGAGCAATACGTCTTATTAAGTAGGCGGCTTTAAGCTGCCGTTTGTGATTTCATGGATTCCAAGAAGAATATCAAAACTAAAGAAACCCTCAGGATTTATTGGCAGCATGCTTGGAGGTATAAGTTTTACGTCATAAGCATTGTCACGCTTTTAGTTGTGTATGCTGTAGCTGAGAGTACCGGGCCTTTACTTTATAAGCAATTTATAAACAACCTCGCTGCTTACGACTTCAGTCGTTACCAGCATATTCTTGTGATTCTGGGATTGATACTATTAGTAAGAGGAACTAGAACTTTTGCGTTTCGCGGTAAAGATTATTTGACGAATTTTTTCGAACCACGAGTAATGGCTGACATCAGCAATACTTGCTTCAATTACATTCACCAGAACTCTTACGCATTTTTTTCAAACAATTTTGTCGGCAGTCTAGTAAATAAAGTAAAAAAAATGGAACGCGGGTTTGAAATGGTCACTGACCGTATTCTCGATGATTTTCTTCGAGGATTTTTGGCCATTGCGTTTGCTGTCACCATGCTAGCGTTGAGCCACTGGACGCTAGGTCTAGCGCTTTTCATCTGGTGTGTAGTCTACCTGCTGGTCATATACTTTTTTTCGATGTACAAGCTTAAGTACGACTTTAAAAAAGCTGAACTAGAAACCAGGATCACAGGCCAGATCGCGGATACTATATCAAACAACGTCAACATCAAACTTTTCAGCAGCTTTAACAAAGAATCAAGGTCCTTTCAAAATATCACACAAGAGCACTTTAATATCCGCCAGTATTCATGGAACCTCATGACTTATCTGGAAGCTATCCAAGCTTTTCTGATGCTTATCATGGAAGGTATCATCATGTGGCTTGCGATTCGGTATTGGAGAGCGGGGCATTTGAGCGTGGGTGATTTTACGCTCATCCAGCTTTATATGATAAACGTTTTCGACAAACTTTGGGCCATGGGCAAGCAAGTGCGAGCTTTCTATGAGGCTATCGCTGATGCCAGCGAGATGACTGAGATTTTACTGGAACCTCATGAGGTGACGGATGTCGCTGGAGCCAAGAAACTGAAAGTTGACGGCGGTCTTATCGATTTTCAGGACGTCGATTTCAGTTATAACGACAAGCGTAAAGTGTTTAGTAATTTCAATCTGAAAATTCAAGCTGGCGAGCGAGTGGCGCTGATTGGTCCTTCTGGCGGAGGCAAATCCACGATAGTGCGACTGCTGTTTCGTTTTAATGATTTGCAAGATGGCCAGATTTTGATCGATGGTCAGGATATTTCTGTGGTCACACAGGATTCACTGCGTTCAAATCTAGCTTTGGTGCCGCAAGACCCGATCCTCTTTCATCGCAGCCTTATGGAAAATATTCGTTATTCGAAGCCCGGAGCGAGTGATGCAGAAGTGGTGCTAGCTGCGAAAGCCGCTCATGCTCACGACTTCATCATGAAAGCCAAAGACGGCTATGATACGTTTGTAGGTGAGAGAGGGATCAAATTATCTGGCGGTGAGCGGCAGCGCGTGGCGATTGCGCGAGCAATTCTGAAAAACGCGCCGATCTTGGTTTTGGACGAAGCGACAAGTTCGCTGGACTCTGAATCAGAATATTTCATTCAGGACGCTTTGAAAAATCTGATGAAAGAAAAAACCACGATTGTCATTGCTCACAGATTGTCTACGATCATGCAGATGGACAGGATTGTCGTCATCGAAAAAGGCAAAATCACAGAAGAAGGCAAGCACGAAGAACTTTTGAAAGCGAAACAGGGGACTTATCAGAAACTCTGGCACATTCAGGCCGGGGGTTTTGCTGAAAGCTAGGAACTGATATAATATCTCCCGTAAGGGGGATACTGATGAAACGACGGTCAGCAAGACGACCATGCTTCCAAGCAGAATGGCTTCGCGAAATCCGCGACGCCAGTCCCAAGTCGATTTCACGGTACCCACCTGTGCACAGTACCCGAACGAGTCAAGCGCAGGTACGCTTGCGCAAACGGAGGGCCACATGATCAGCGCCATCATCAGTTACGAGGCTTTGAGTACGATTGCGACGATTATCGCGGTCGTGATCCTGTATCGCAAGGTCTCGCGGCCACTGAAAGCTCTCCTCAACGGCGATCTGATCATGAATTTGACCGCGAACAGGAATACCTAGACATCAGTTCGCGCTTGGGCCTTGGTTTCCAGTTCCTGGAACCAAGGCCGTCTTCTTTAAATTCGAAAGGACATAATATGTTTAACACTATCCCATCAGATGAAATCATAAGCCAGACTGCAGAAGCTCTTCGTAAAAACGGCATGGAAGCTTTTGTCGTAGAAAATAGCGAGGCTGCAAAAGCCAAATTGTTTGAAATCATCCCACCAGGCGCTGAGATTATGAACAACACCTCAGCGACCATGAACACGATTGGTGCCACTGAAGAGATTCTCAATTCAGGCAAATACAACCCTGTTCGTCGAAAATTTCCAAACAGCACGCCGAAAGAAAAAAATATTTTAGGGGCCACTGCTGATTGGGTGACAGGTAGTGTTCATGCAGTGACCCAGGACGGCAGTCTTATGATCGCTTCGAACACAGGAAGCCAGCTCGGCTCAGAAGCCTACGCTTCCCCGGACGTGATCTTCGTCGTCGGCGGACAAAAAATCGTCAAAGATTTGGAAGAAGGAAAAAAAAGAATTTATGAATATGTTTTGCCAAAAGAGACAGAGCGCTTCAATAATGCTTACAATGTGACGACTGGCAGTTTTGTCAGTAAACTTTTGATTATAAATCGGGAAGTTCAAAAAGGACGAATTCGAGTCATCTTGGTTAAAGAAAATTTGGGTTTCTAAATTCAGAAAAAAAACGAGGCCCCAGTCGCGCTTGCGGCGAAGGGGCCTTCAGTTTGTCTTGCAGTTGCTGCCGGACGGATCGTGCGGCGTACTCAGCCAGCGCGACCATGACCCCGAACCTCGTGTTCGGCAGTTCTGGTAGGTAGTGGCGGAATGCCTCAGCCTCGACCACGATGTCGCGATACCGCACGGTCAGGTGGATGTCATCCACGCCAGACGACGTGTAGTTCATCTCCACCAGCACCGTGAGCTTGTCACTGCTGGCCTTGTCCATGCGGAAGAGCTCATGGAGCACTGCCAGCTCGCCTACGAGTGTGGAGTGCACGACCATTTCTTCTTGGCCGTTCAGAGTCTCAGGCTTCTCAGAGCGTGCACGATCGCGGCGTGCGAAGCTCTGGTCCGTGATCACGATCTCGTGAACAGGGATCGAGGTCATCAGTTGGCTGACCAGCAGGATTGCCAGCATGGCTGTCTCCTTTAGAGGGGGTAGGGTGGTAGCGCGACCTTCGGCTTTGGAGGAAACACCAAAAGCAGAAAGAACCCAGCACAGAAGATCGCGATCAAGGTAAACGTCCAGAGAAAGAACGCAGCCACGAAGTAGAGCAGGAATGTGACTGGCGATATGCCTGTGTTCGTGCAGATCCCAAGCATGCATGTGATCACTGAACCGACTGTGAACACCCGGATCACCCACCTTTCAGAAGCAGGCATCAGGGGCGAGCCGATCAGGTTGAACGTGATGACCACTGGCCAGGCGATCAGTGTCATGATGAACTCGCCGAACCCGAACGGCCGGAAGCTGAGGTAAGCCAGCATACCGACGCAGAACAGCGATGGAACGACGATATTGAGCGTAAGCTCCATGTCGATCCTCCTTCTGGCTTATTTTAGTCCACAAATTGAAAAGTTGCAATTTGCTGGGGATTTGCTATACTGTCCAAGCAATTGTTAATAAATCCCCACACCACAGTGTGGTGTGGGGATAAATCCTTAAGAAAGGGGACCTTATGGCCAAAGGTATGACCAAGTCAGAAGTGCTCAATGCCGTAGCTGAAAAGCTCGGAAAGAGCCGAAAAGAAGTCGCCGAGATGATTGATGCTCTCGTGGGAGTTGCCTACGATGAGACCAAAAAGAGCGGCGAATTCACAATCCCAGGCCTCGGCAAGCTTCTAAAGAAGCACCGAGAAGCCCGCATGGGACGAAACCCAGCTACTGGTGAGCAAATCAAAATTGCTGCCAAGACTGTAGTAAAGTTCCGTGTGGCAAAGGCTGCCAAAGACGCGATTTTGTAATCCGAAATTGTACGAAGAATCCGACCCCGATCAGGTCGGGTTTTTTGTTGCTGGCATTGACTAATGTTGGCTTTCTTGCTAATATTTTTAGTCTTGCCGCTAAGGCAGTCCCTGAGATAGGGTTCTATCTCGCACTCTCTATTACCTAGAGAGTGGTTGATCAAGGAGGAGTCGATGTCTGAGCAGTTGCCTGCGACCCCTGAGTTCGTGTTGGATCCAAAGACCGCTGCGACCTTGGAGCTTCGGCTCCTGACAGAGGCCTCGCCCGAAGAGGCGACACTCGTCTGGAAGCCAAGCGATCGCAATCCCAACGGTCGCTACTGGACGCACAGGACGTTTCCGCTGATCCAGGTCAGTGACCATCGTAAAAACAAGGATTTGAAGGTCACACTGTCCGCGGAAGAAGAAGCCGTGCTGTCCGCGACGGATGATCAGAATGTCCTGAGCATGCGCATCTGCGGACACAACGACGCGACTCGCATGACGAAAGTCGCCAGGCTGCGAGATCTGTGCACTCCGGACACTGCCGAACCCATGCGTGAAGACGGCAGAACGGTTTTCTCCATCCCGCAGCACCAGTTCGGCGTCAGCGTCGAGAGGTTCGTGTTTTTGATCACCGGCGTGAAGCAACCGCGGAACGGCCTCGATATCCGGATTCAGAAGCTGCAGCTGGTCCGGCGTGCAGACAGCAAGCGGACGATTCGGGTCTACGGCAGGCACTGCTTCAGTGTCGAAGCTGCTACGCCGGCGAGCTTGTCGCAGACCTTGTCCGGCAGTGAGGAACTGAAGAAGTTTCAAGGCATGCTGTCGGTAGCGATCGCCGACTATCTCCGATAGCAGTACATTTTGGGCGCGCTGGGAGCAATCCTGGCGCGCTCTGTTTTTTTGTTTGCCAAAACAAAACCGCGGGATCTGTCGTAGACCCCGCGGCGAGAGATAGCTGTCGCGCAGCTTATTTCTTTTGCTGTACGCGATAACTATCGTAGTGCTTCATGACTGCTTCTTGCAACTGGTCCTTTACATCTATACCACCACGGACTTTCAGGACCATAATGTTGTAACCTCTCCGGATCCAGCGCTTGGCTTCTACTGGATCAGTGAGGGCCTGCATCTGCTCGTTCGTTACTGATTCGTCGCTACTGCACGTGTCCGCTTTGATCATCTTGAAGGCGAACCAGCTTTTCCTCTCGCCACCCCCGTCGAGGCAGATGATGAGATTTGGATGAAACCTTCGTTGTGGAGGTTGGTACTCACCAGAGAGCAGCTCCAGTCGTTTTTCTCGAAGCGCTTCTTGTTCCGCAGCCAGCCATTCGATCTTCGGCGCGACGACGTCGAATTCCTTCGTCAGTGCTGTGGTGACCGTTTGGATACCTTGAGCCGGATCGGCAAGTAATTCTGTCGTCTTGTCTTCTCCGGATCCTAACAGTTTGATCTGACCGCTGCGCGCTTGTAGCAGGAGAGTCTGAGCCTGTTCGGGAATCTGTTGCCTTGCGGCTGCGAGCTCAGATTTTACTTGCTCGAGGTATCCTGCAGGAGTATTGCCGTCACCTTCGATTTTCTTTCTGATTCCAATAGTTCCCCAGTACAGATGTTCTTGAACCGCACGAAGTATTTCCTTACCATGCAGCGAGCGATCCATTGCTCGTAGGAGTTGGGGATCCGTGCTCCCGCGCGAAACCTGTTTTGCTAAAACAGCGTGATCGTCGGCGTCATAGCCTGTGAGATGTCCCAGCACTTCTTCTGCCTCTTCGATTTGTTTGTCCGTAAGTGGGAGTCTTCGAAGGTCGGCGTAGAACTGGGGATCGTAAACAGGGAAGCCGTTGTCGCTGATCGGGCCTTTCCATTCGGACAACTGTTTGTCGTAGGCCGCTCGCTTAGAAGCATCGCTCAATGTTTCAAATCCGAGCAGCACATGTCGGTAGACCTGGACTGTTTGAGCTTGAAACGTTTCGGCGAGATGCTGGTATTTATCCGGGTGGTATTTGGCGGCCAGATCGCGGTATCGCGCTTTTATAACTCCCACGTTCTGCTCGACTTGTTCTCTGCTGACTCCGAAAAGCTTGTAGAAGTCAACGAGAAATTCCACACCATGCCGGAGATCCTGAAAACTGATCGAGTCTCTATCGTTGCTCATAGCAGTGTCCTCACAAAAAGTCCTCTTTTAGCTTGATGGTTAATTATAATAAAATCTGTTTTATTAATCCAGAGCTTTCCTTGACCGGATTTCGATTTTGTGCTATAATATATATAAGCTAACTTTTTGATGGAAACAAAAGAACAACTGAATAGACAGAAACCCTTGTAAATCGAGGCTTTTGTGCCTTGGTCTTTTTAACTTGCGTTCGGATTTTGGAAAACTAAATTAAAGGTCGTCCGGTCATTCGACCGGACGCCCGATCGGATGATCGGGCGAGGAGGGGGAGGGATTGAAAGGGGGTGAATGTAATGCCTAATTATTATGCATCGAACACTTACTCACTAGCAGTGACTAAGTCATTGCAGGATCTTTATGTGCGCTTCATCACTTTTTTGCCTAACTTTCTTGTAGCCGTCATCATCTTGGTGGTCGGCTGGGTTGTGGCTGTTTTTCTAGCCAAACTCGTTAAGCAAGTTTTGCAATCTCTTAAACTCGATGAAGTCGGCGATAAACTGGGTCTAGATGAAATTTCTTCCCGCACAGGGATGAAAATGAGCGTGTCAGGAACTATTTCCTGGCTCGTGAAATGGTTTCTGTTGATTGCTGTTTTCCTAGCAGCAGCAGATATCCTAGGTTTGGACCAAATTTCTGCTTTCCTCAATTCAGTTTTGATGTACATCCCAAACGTGATCGCAGGGGCCGCAATTCTACTAGTTGGCACTATGGTAGCTCATTTCTTATCGAAATTAGTTCGCCATAGCGTGGCAGCAGCAGGATTGTCTACTGGCGACATGCTAGGTGCTGTGACCCAATGGTCAGTCATGATCTTTACGATTTTGGCTACTTTGGACCAGCTCCGAGTCGCAGATGTATTCATTAAGACCTTGTACACTGGCATTATTGCCATGTTGGCAATTGCTGGAGGCCTAGCCTTTGGGCTGGGTGGCAAAGAACATGCCAATAAGGTTTTAAACAAGATTGAGCGAGACATTAAGTCATAATTAGCTCTAGGTTTTGTTCAGGACTTGCGTGCTGAACCCATCAAAAACAAAAAGTAACCCGATCCAGGGTTGCTTTTTTTTCGAAAATTTGCTATACTATAAGTAGATAAGTTCACGTTTGAGAAAAAAATAAAAACAAAATTTAGCAAATAGATGAATTCCAAGGTTCGCTTTGGTATTTTATTGGTTGTTTTAGTGATAATTTCCGCAGGAAGCGTAAGTTTTAAAGATTTAAGCGCTGAGGAAATTTTAAATTTGGTAAATACGGATCGTGAAAAACACGGTCTGAATGATTTAGTCTTAAGCCAAACTCTTAGCTTAGCTGCGGAAGCTAAAGCTTCTGATATGGTCAGTCGTAATTACTTTGCTCATACAGGGCCTGATGGGACAAATCCATGGTATTGGTTTAAAATTTTAGGCTATAACTATGCCTATGCCGGTGAGAATTTGGCTGAAGGCTACACTGACGCGAAAGATTTGGAGAATTCATGGATGAATAGTCCTTCCCATCGAGCAAATATTTTATCACCATTCTATTCGGATGTTGGCTTGGCAATTGTTGAAAGCAATCACAAAAATATCATTGTTCAATTTTTTGGTAGTAAAGATAACAAAGTTACTTTGAGACAGTAAACAGTTAATAGATAACAGTTAACAGATGCCGGTTGATCCGGTTTTTTTATTTGACTATACTATCTTCATGCAAGAGTACGAAATCCAAGATCTAAATAAGCCTCAGAAAAACATCAAATATTTAGTAGCAGCAGCTGTGCTAGTTTTGATATTAGTTGTTTTGGTTTTTTATCTGACAAAAGTCAACAGACCTGCAAGTAGTGAAAGTCGGGAAGTAAATTTTACGGTTATGAAAGGTGATCGCTCACACGTCATCGCAAACAATTTAGAAAATGAAAAAATTATTAGCAGTTCTGGGATTTTTCTGATTTATTCTACACTGCACGCGGCGTCTAGTAAGTTTCAAGCAGGAGAGTATGTGCTGAATAGTGACATGGCGATTCCTGAAATTGTCGATGTCCTTACTCATGGTAAGGTGGTTCCGACCGATCGCAGCGTGACTCTGGTCGAGGGGCTGACAAATAAACAAATCGCGCACTATCTGTCAGAGCGAGAAATTATCGCAAATGATTCTGACCTCGAAATAGTTTTGAAAAAAACCCCAGTCGTCAAATTTATAGACTTGGCAAAGGAGTTTGATTATCAAGGCTTTCTGTTTCCCGATACATACAAGATCGCCAAAGATGCGGGAGTAGATGTGCTCGTAGGCAAGATGCTTGCTAATTTTGAAAATAAAGTTACGGATCAGATGGTTTTAGATTCTCATAATTTCAAGCAAGCCTTGATCGTGGCATCGATTGTCGAAAAAGAAGTTGGGCGTAATCAAGATAAGATTACTGATGAGGATCTACAAACGCTACAGAAAGAAAGAGAGCTAGTGGCATCTGTTTTCTATAATCGACTAAAGATCGGTATGCCACTTGAGTCTGATGCCACAGTAAACTATATTACTGGCAAATCGGACCGCTCAGTAACTATAGAAGACACGAAGATTAAGTCGCCTTATAACACTTATAAGTACCGAGGATTGCCTCCCGGGCCTATTGGCAACCCTGGTTTAAACGCGATAAAAGCCGCGATTTACCCGGCAAGCTCCGATTATCTGTATTTCCTCAATGCTCCAGACGGCACAGCTTATTTTGCCCGCACTTTAGCTGAGCATAACGCAAACAAGGCGAAATATCTTAAGTAGCCATGGCCTTGACCGGATTTTGAAAATCGTATATACTGTTTGAGAATTAAATACATCCAAAGACCCCCGCTGACTTTCAAGTCTTAATTTGCTGGGTAGGACAGAATCAATCTGCGTCTTTGGATACGCAGGATTTTTATTTTATGGCCATCTCAAAAAAGCAAAAAGAAGCAACTCTTGCAACTCTTACAGAAGATTTGAAAAATGCTCGCGGCATTGTCTTTTCTGGTTACAGTGGTATGACAGTCAAGCAGATTGATAACGTCCGCAAAACTTTACGCAAAGAAAAAGTAAAGTACCAAGTCGTGAAAGTCACGCTACTGAAAAAAGCTTTGGCGATACTCGGAATCAATGCAGAAAATTTGAAGTACTCAGGACCAGTTGCACTGGCACTTTCACAAGACGAAGAGACAGCACCTGCTCGAGTACTGAAAGGCATGATGGGAAAAGAACTGCCGCAGCTCGTACTCGAAGGTGGAATTTTTAATTCTGAATTAGTGGGCACAGATGTGATTTTAAGACTGGCTTCTCTGCCATCCAGACAGCAACTGCTTTCTCAGCTGTTATCTGTTTTGCAGGGACCAGCTAGAGGACTCGTCACTGTGCTTTCTGGCAATACTCGAAATCTGTTGAACGTACTAAACGCAATTAAGGATAAAAAATCTTAAAGGTCGAAGATTTTAGGAAAGGAAATTATATATGGCGAATTTCGATAATTTGGTTGCTGAGATAGAAAAGCTGACAGCTCTGGAACTTTCTGAATTGGTAAAAATTCTAGAAGAAAAGTTTGGAGTTTCAGCGGCTGCTCCGATGATGATGACTGCAGGACCTGCAGCTGCGGCTGCTCCAGCAGGAGAAGAGAAGACTGAGTTTACAGTCGAGCTGACTGATGCAGGCGCAAATAAGATTAATGTCATCAAAGTAGTCCGCGAAGCTACTGGAAAAGGTTTGAAAGAAGCGAAAGATCTAGTAGACGCAGCTCCAAAGCCTCTCAAAGAAAATATTTCCAAAGCTGAAGCTGAGGATCTGAAGAAAAAGATCGAAGAAGCAGGCGGCAAAGTGACTTTGAAATAGGAAACGGTAAGTAGAAAATAGAAAACAGAAGAGCCTCTTTACAAGAGGCTTTTTTTGTGCTATAATAATGTTAGATAAATTATAAATTCTCACAACTTTCCGGCCAAAACTAGCCAAAAAGTTGCCGAAGAAACAAAAGAAAAATTAAATAAAGGCGCGTTGAAAACGGATTATAAAAATCTAAATTCATTTGATTTGTCTGTTGTGTTGCTTATTATTTCAGGCATGCTTCTGATTGGCATGTTCTTTTTTAATGCTTTAACAGCACAGCGACAAGGGAACGTACTGTCTGCTCTGGAGATTTTCGATATGCACGATGAGCTTTCGCAGTCTTACGAGACTTCACAGTTTGTGTTTGATGTTCCCAACGAATTTTTTAAACAGTTTAACTTAGCTTTCGTCCAGACGGTAGAGGATAGCCAGGCTTTCGCATTCGAATTCGTAGCTTACTCTGATTCAGTAACGTCAAATTATGTCGCAAATGAGGGAATGGTCTCAGGTGTCTCTCTTGATCTAAGTTTTCTACTGCCAGATAGTCCTAAGGATCAGATCACTTCAAACCCGGATCCGCCCCCTAACTTTGATATGCCTTATTCTTATCATGCAAATGACTGGGCATTGGTCGATCAAAAGTTAATTAAAGTTTGGGGTTCGTATAAATAAAATTATGAAGAGGAAACAAACAACAAAAACAAAAAAATCACTTCGAGCGAAAAAATATAACCAAGTATTTTATCTCGGACTCGCTTTAGCAATCGTTTTAATTCTAGAAGGAATTCTGATCGGTGCTACGACGAAGGCTGACTGGGAAAACGGAGCCGCTGTACTCGATATCTCCTCTAGCACTTCTGAAACTCTGCACGACACAGGTTTAGTTTTTCAGCCTATGCTTGATTTGGTTTATGATGTGCATACGTTTTATGAGCTTGCTGCCACTGAGATGGCCAAGATTTTAGATTTGAGTCAGAGTGATTTCGGATCTGAGTTAGCCATGGTCTACGATGGAGTAGAGCAATTCTATAACCAAGCGAGTGATCAGATGGCCATGGTCTTAGACTTGTCGAGCATGCCACCACTTGCCGGTAATGTTGCTGGAATTTCTATCCAGAGATAGTTTGTAGTTTTGAAATAAAAATAAAACTTAGCATGCAGAGAGCGACCAGTATTTTTTATGGTCTGTCAGGATTCGCCTTGTTGATGGCGCTTTTCGTCATGCAGCCTTCGCGAGTTTCTGAAGTCACAGCATTGCAGCATGAAATGAGTACTCAGTTTTCTGTGGCACTACAGCAGACCTTTGGGGACCAATCGTATTTTTCTGATGTTTGGGATGTAGTAGATGGAGTCACGGCGTTTTATGATCAGTCTACAGATGCCACAGTAGCACTTCTGACCCAGCCGGAGAGTGATCAGGATATAATTTACGTGTTTAAGACTGTTTATCTGACTTTTGCTGACGCGGTTTCTGGCCAGCATGGTGAAGTAGCCGGAGTTCAGACCATTTCTCCTGACAATTTCATGAAAGAGCCCGCAATTTATAATATATTACCTAGCAATGAGACACCAAATGTCGCTGGAATCTCTGTTTTCAATACTGATAACCAGCCTGTGAATACAGAAAAGCCCTGGGTGACGATCCAGGACAATTTTACAGGGCAAAAATACTGTTTAGCGATCTATAACGGGGAAGTGAATAAGTATTTGGGGGCGTGTAAATACGATTATCACTAAAAAATGAAAAAGAGTTTTTTGATATTTATATTTAGCTTCGCCATCTATATGTTTTTCGGCGCTATGTTTGATTCGAGCCTGATTAGAAGTTGGCTAGAAATGAGATAGTAATGATCGATAACCTGCAAGATAAGGAAAAATTTACGGGATTATGCGAACACGGAAATAACCCGTCCAGCTGTCCGATATGTAAAAATACGGGGAAAGCGACCCGAGAATTTTTTTCAACAACTGGAGATGTGGAAATCGATCCTGCGATGGATCCTCAGTTTAACTTTGAAAGACCCCAGACTCGAGAATTGGATCCGAGATTGAAGTCTATCCTAGACAGGATAGATTTTGAAGTTTTAAGACAAATATTTTCAGAGATTGCTACTAAATCCGGTCTTGATGTTCGAAAAATTAATTTTATCAACAAGAATCAAATTACAAATAGAGATGATATAGATCATGCTATATATAATGCTATTTATAATAATTTATCGATTCGGTCTGATTTATATGATGATTTAGAACGGAATCCTCAAGCTACTAAAAAAAGAGGAGGAGTCGAAGGAATAGTATTACAAACTTTGTGTCACGAAATGATCCATGCAACTAACAGACAGGTAATTCGTGGAATCAGAGAATACGGAGAAGGAAAATCTGATAAGGTAAAGGCTTCGGGGGGATATCAGCAAACTCGTATCACAAGAGATCGCGAAGGTGGCCATGATAAGATAAATTTTTATGAAGCATTTAATGAAGGATTAACAGAAGTTTTGACAAGCAGAATTGCCTTGAGATATCTATCAGTGAGAAGCCTGGCCACCCCAGAAGATACACAGAATGCAATCGAATTTTTAGAGACCCCACCTGATACGGATACAACATGGAACTGGTTTAAGCGAGTCGATCCTTACGATTTATATCGCGAATTAGCAGAAGTAGTAATCAAAAGACTTAGTCAAGAAACAGGGCTAGACGAGGAAATGGTATTTGAGGCTATGATCCGAAGCCAATACGAGAGTCAAAATTTGGACGAGAAAGAGTTACATGATCTGTTAAACGAAGCTTTGGGTCAAGATTTTCTTCGAAGATTGAAGAAAGCAGGAGCGAGCGGGATTGCTCAACTGGTATACGAAGTAAACAGACAGAACCTTTCGTATGAATCAAACAAAGAAGCAGCTTCTAAACCTAGATTTTCTCTGAAGGAAAGATTGCAGAGTTGGATATCTAGAGGAAGTAAAAAAGCTGCTTAGCTTTACGCTGGCCGTGAATTTTTTTCGACCAAAGGATTTTAACTTTCAGGACTTTGATCTCCTAGTAGAGAAAGATGTTCTTTACGCTTGTTTTGTAAAAAAAGTCCCATATCCTATTGGCAATCCCGATTCTCATGAGCCAAACAGATATGGCATGGCCAAAAGTCATGATGGACAAACTTGGGAAGATTTGGGCGATATAATTTTGCCGGTAAAAAATACTTGGGAAGAAAGTATTTGGGCAGGTGGGATTTCCAAGCAAGATAATAAATTTGTAATTTACTATACTGGGACCTCAGTTAAGGATCGCAACGACTCCTGTAAAATAGGCAAGGCTTACTCCGATGACTTGATTCACTGGACTAAAGATGAAAACAATCCCGTATTTGTATTTGATCCACGCAACCTATACTACTCGGCAGAACTGAAACTCGCGTTTCGTGATCCATTTTTTTTCGAACACGAAGGCAGAAAGTATATTATTTTTTGTGCAAAAGACAAAAATCAGCCTCAAGGCAAACAAGGCTGTGTGGGTTTGGCAGAAGAAACTTCATTGGGCCAATTTAAATGGCTACCGCCGATTTACTCACCGGGTATATACTTTGATGGACTAGAGTGTCCCGCACTTTACCGGATCACTAATAAATGGTTTTTGTTATTTGGTTTAGATAAAGAAAATGGCGGGCCACTGTTTAAATACGCAGTCAGTAATAATCCTTTTGGGCCATTTCAAGAACCAGGGGAAAATATTTTAGCTAAGAATGGATATTACGTATCAAGACTAGTTAACTTTAAAAACAAATTGCTTATGTATTCTTGGTTTCGTGATTTTTCAGAAGGTTTGATCCAGGAGCGATTAGCTCAGCCAAAGGAAGTAACGGTTTCTGAAAATATAATTTCATTTAAAAAGTGATCTTGTAGAGCTTGTTGTCGTCGAGAAGATAGAGACTTCTTGAGGCTTCGTCGACTGTTAGGTCAAGCAAGGTGCTTGCACTTGGAAAATATATTTGATTTTGGAGTTGGCCGTTTTTGTTTAAAACTACCACTCTTTTTTTATTTGCCTCTAAAATGTAGAGATTTGAACCAACAAAAATTTTCGTTGCATTGGTGATCGGATCTGTCAGGGTTGGATAATTGAAAGTTTGTTGTATGCCGCCTATGAGTTTGATAATTTTGTCAGGATAGAGTAAGTAGGCATCCTTGTCCATGCCAAAATCGCGAATGTTGTTTAGGTCCGAGGTAGCGATAGCAGACGTTGTATATTTGTTTTTCGTAAAACTGATTTTTATCAGCTGGCTTTTATTCCGATCCAGAGTGTAGAGGTTGTTGCCGCCGACTTTAGTCTGCAAAAGATTGGCATCGCCCAGATTTACTATTGGTTCAAATTGGTTGAGCTTGGTATCTATATGATAAATCGAATTACCAGCGCTGACTGTGACACCGGAAGGCGCGTAATTTGTAATTCCAGTAATAGAAGTTTTCAGACTATTGAGTACAAAATAATCTTTAAGGCTTGAGTCATAGACGGAAAGAGAATTAGAGTCTTGGTTCGCAAACAAAAGTCCGATACTCGTACGAGTCACAAATGTCGGATGGTGCTTGAGCTCCACCAAAACTCTGGGTTCATTAATCGTGCTGACTTTATTGATCTGATCAATCAACTTCTGCAATTCATCACTAAATTCAGCAGCGCGGGTAGCATCCATTTTTTTAAGCGTTTCATAGTCTGCTTCTGCTTGATTGAGAAGTTTCAAGGCTTCATCATTGGATTTATAAATTGCGGCTGACTGAGCATCTGCCATTTCTTTGGCCACTAGACTTACTTGATCAGTAATTTTTTGTTGGGCTTTTTTACCGTGCAGTTTGATGCCATAGACTCCGAGATTGCCAATAAATAACAGAAGGAAAACGCTAAAGCTTATAAAGAAAAATTTGCCAGCTGTGCTTAAGTTTTGAAAAAATTCCCATTTGATTTTCGGCAGTTTGACTCGAGGCAAGCTTAGCTTAGGTAAAGCGGGGACTGATGGAAGCGTCCAGCGCTCTTTGAGTTCTTCGTGTATTTCCTCCGGCATCGGGGCATATACAGCTTCTGTGACTATTGGCGCAGATGCTCGTTCTTCTGTTCTTTTCGCAAACGATAGGAGAAAAGCGCTGAAGCCGTCTTCTGGGTTCATGGACTCCTTTAGAATTTTGGAAATTTTTTCTGTAGCTTGGCTAGCAGTGTTGGTTTCTAAAATAGTGCCGAATAGCTCCACAGAAACGAAGTTGAAAATGTTTGAGGTAGTGATCACAACTAAATCAGAAGGAATGATTCTGCCTTGTGTGAATTGTACGAAAGTTTTGAGCGGATGCATACCACGCTTTTCGGGTTTTAAAATTTCTAGCAGTTCTGCTTTTCGAGCCAGCCAAGCCGAAGTCTGACCATTATTGGCCAGATAAATATTTTCTCCGGACTTTAGAGCGATGAGGCAAGAAAATTTACCAACCCAGGACTTGTGACCTTCGTGAGCGAGGTCGGCCAAGTTTTGGTTAATCTGAGAAAGCGCGGATTCAAATAGGGTTTCTGCGGCCAGCCTTTTGTTTAGGCGAAAAGATTCGAGGATGATTTCAGTAATTTTTTTCAGATCCGCGACTTCGGATTTTTTTTGCAAATCCTTTAGTTCCGCTACCACGAAAAGGTGTCCGCTGTTACTTATCGCTTCTTCGTATAAAATCAAAGAAGACTTTTTGCTCTCCGGATGGGTTAGGTAGATTTGATTTATTTCTGTTTCTAGTCGCGCCATAAGTGCTCGGTATTATAGCAAATTTTAACCAATAATGCTATAATGTGCACATGATAAGCCAACTACTTACCTCGAAACCCAAGACAAACTTGATCAATTTATTCTTGGCGCATCCGAAACGAGCGTTTTCATATACCGAGCTCCGCGTAAGTACTAGCTGCCCGAACCAACTTTTAAAATCTACACTGAAGGAACTAGATAAGATCGATTTTTTGGTAGCCACCCTCAAAAATAAAGTTAGATACTATCAGGTCAATCGACACTTCGCTCTCTACCCAGAACTTCTAAATCTTTTACGCAAAGTCCGCAAGGTCCCGACGGACCTATTAGCTCGTCAAGCAGGGAAGATGACGGATTGCAAATTAGTCGCCCTGACTGGCGTCTTTGTAGGTAAACCAAGAATCGAAACTGATATGCTGCTTGTCGGAAAAGTCAGCACCACTAAACTAGGGACTTTAGTGAAGCTCGCGGAAAAATTTGCAGAACAAGAAATTAATTACACTATTTTTACTGCCAACGAGTTTGAATATCGGAAGGTTATGAATGATAGATTCGTAAAAAATATCACAGAAAACAGCCCGGTACTAGTAATCGATAAAACCAAACAACGAAAAAGTATTTCAAAATTAATCTACAAATAAATGGATCAAATTTACGATTTGTATAATAGATTCTTAAGTTATTTTCCTACTAACCTTCACGGGATCGTCTCGATCGCTTTAGCGGCGCTAATTGTCTACGGAATTATAAAAGTCCTTCGTCGAGATTTTATTTATATCATTCTTTTGATTGTATTGCTGCCTGCGTCGGTCCCAATTCTAAAGAATGTCTGGGAGAGCCTGGTCAATATAATCAAGTTCTTGCTTGCCAAGAAATAAATGTGTATAATGTTTGCAATTATTAAGCAATAACTATGGAAGACAATAAACCAATGGGCGATGACGATGATATGACGGATGAAAGTGAAAAGCCTGAAGGTAGTGGCGATAGTGACGAAAGCGAAGAATAACAAAAAACTGCCCTAAAATTTGGGGCGGTTTTTTTGTAACAATTTTGGTTGTGGACACAAGTTTCACAAAACCTTGGTTTATGGTCAAATAAACCCTAGTATAAGCCAAATTTATGGCTTATTTTATATTGTTTCACTCCCTTTGACGGGAGGTTTATGGTGGGTTAGAATTAAGTGTAAGTGGCGAGTTGTGGATAATTGTGGGGAAAAGTGGAGATCTACCAAATTAGGTATATTACGAAATAAAAAGATATGTTTATAGGGGAATACACGGTAAGCATGGATGCCAAAGGCAGAGTTGCGGTACCGGCTAAATTTAGAAGTCTTCTGAACACAGCAGCCGTGATTACTCGAGGGCTGGATCAGAGTTTGTTTCTTTATCCACGAAAAGAGTGGGAGGCAATTGCCAGCAAACTTTCCAATTTGCCTTTGTCAAAAGCGAACTCCAGAGCTTTTTCTCGTCTGATGCTCGCTGGTGCCTGGGATGTGGAACTAGACAAACAGGGAAGAATGATGGTCCCAGAATATTTGCGGAAGTTTGCCAGTCTTTCGAAAAAAGTTGTGATTGCCGGACTCTATAACCGAATCGAGATTTGGGATGAAGCTGCGTGGCAGGCATATAAAGCTAGTACAGAGCGTGAGAGTACTAGCATTGCAGAGGGCTTGGGAGAGCTAGGCGTTTGACGTTTTTCGGCAGCGCAACGCGTATCGTCTAACGGTTACCGATACGCGCAGCCCTGACGCTAAACGATTAACGCAAAAAATTTATGCACGTCCCGGTACTTTTAAAAGAGACTATAGAATACCTTAATGCCAAAAGCGGAAAGATATTCGTGGATGGCACAGTAGGAGATGGCGGGCATATCTTTGCTCTAGCTTCGGCCAACACGAATTCGGAAATCCTAGGAATTGATTTGGACCAGACCTCTTTGAATAACTTGCAGAATCAAGTTAATCAAAAAGGCCTGAGCCAAAAAGTGAAGTTGGTTCATGGAAATTTTCGCGACTTAGAAAAATTTATTGAGACCCCGGTTGATGGTATCTTACTTGATCTAGGGTTTTCCTCAGCTCAGCTTGATGATCCAGCTCGCGGACTTTCGTTTCAGACAGACGGACCTCTAGACATGCGGTTTGATAAAAGTTCTCCTCTGACTGCTGAAGAAGTCGTGAATACTTATTCTGAGAAAGACTTGGAAAGAATTATTACTGAGTATGGAGAAGATCGTTTTGCTCATCAGATTGCCAGCTCGATTGTAAAAGCAAGAAAGCAAGAACCGATTGCGACGACCTTGGAGCTTGGCAGCCTGATTCCTCATCCAGATGGCAGAAGACGAGTGTTTCAGGCAATTCGGATCGAAGTCAATCGAGAACTTGAAAATTTGAAAGAGTTTCTACCCAAAGCGATGAAGTTGCTAAACCCGAGCGGGCGACTCGTGATCATTTCCTTTCACTCGCTAGAAGATCGGATCGTCAAAGAATTCTTTAATGAAAAAGCCAAGGGTTGTGTCTGTCCTCCAGAATTTCCAGTTTGTGTTTGCGGGAAAGCGTCGGAAGCAAGAATTTTAACTCGAAAACCAGTGGTAGCCACTGAAGAAGAAATAAAAAGCAATCCTCGAAGCAAACCGGCTAAGCTTCGGGCGTTAGAAAAGATATAAAATAAAAAAGGCGGCAAATGCGTGATTTAAGTCTGGCAATTCCACAAAGTTTTGCCAAAAAACAACACAAAGTTTCAGTTTCGGTTAAGGTTTTGAATTTATCTATTTTATCAGCCATAGTTTTGTTTGGATTGGTTTATATGTTTGAAATCAATACGCTCGGTACTAAGGGCTATGAGATCCGAAAACTTGAGCAGCAGGTGCGAGAAATTCAGAATGATCAGAAAAACCTACAAATAGAAGCGTCTAGCCTACAATCCATCGATCTGATCCAAGAGCAAGCCACTAAGCTGAACTTCGTGCCATCTACTAACGTGACTTACTTGAAAGATTCGGATTTTGCCTTAAATCAATAATTTTTTGAATGAATAAGCTACCATACAGCCAAACCCCGTCCAAAAATTCTTACAACCTAAGAATTTTTTTGTTAATGCTTGTGATTACTATTGTGGTTTCTTTGGTCGGTATCAAATTGTTTAACTTACAAATATTAAATCACGCGCATTACCAGTCCTTGGCTTCAAATCAGCAAGGGCTGAAAACCACGATTAACCCGCAGCGTGGCGAAATTTATCTTTGGTCTGAGAATTCGAACAATCAACCTCTATTAGTTGCTACGAATCTCAGTAAGAACATGGTGTTCGCTCTTCCAAAAGAGATTCGAGATAGAGACCAGACTTCAGCCAAGCTTGCCCCACTACTTGATTTTTCAGCTTCGGATTTAAGAAATAGATTATCGGCGCAGAGTTATACACCATTGAAAAAAGAATTATCAGATGTGGTATCGGCAAAGATTAAGGCGCTTAAGTTGCCAGGGATTTACCTAGAGGCTCAAGACATCAGGTTTTATCCAGAGAAAAATTTAGCAGCGCAGGTTTTAGGATTCCTAGGGTTTAAAGGCAATGAAAGAGTCGGCCAGTACGGAGTCGAAGGAGCATACCAAGAACAGCTCGCAGGTCAGATGGGCGAACTAGGAACTGACTCTGATCCTACAGGCAGGTGGATTTCTCTGACCACAAGAAATTTTACACCAGCTGAAGATGGCGATGACGTTTATCTGACTTTGGATCCCGCCATCCAGTTTAAAGCTCAGCAAGTGCTTTCTGATGCCGTGACCAAGCACGGAGCAGATGGGGGTAGTGTCGTGATTCTCAATCCTAAAGATGGGGCAGTGTTGGCCATGGCTTCCATGCCTGACTTTGACTTAAATACTTATGGGAAAGTAAAAGACCAGTCGATTTTTAGCAACAAAGTTCTGTCTGCTGATTATGAGCCGGGCTCGATTTTCAAACCAATCACGATGGCCGCAGCGATTAATGAAGGGAAGGTTACCCCTGAAACAACTTATGATAACGAAGGAGTAGTGCAGGTTGACGATAAGCAAATAAAAAATTCAGATCCAAATATTTTTCACGGTTTGCAAAACATGATTACAGTCCTGAATGAGTCGCTCAATACAGGTGCTTATTTCGCGGAGCAGCAGATTGGCAATGACGTGTTTAAAAAGTATGTGGAAACGTGTCGGTTTGGTAAAACCGTGGATTTCGAATGTCCTGGTCGGTGCACGCGACATGTAAAAAATTTGACTAAAACAGGCAAAATTTACTATGCCACGGCCCGCGTACGTAGAGGGATTCGCTGAA
>CAYOPE010000012.1:0-1028 GCA_964405805.1 uncultured Candidatus Saccharibacteria bacterium
TCTGCGTAAAATATGCTTTCGCAAGCGATTCTTGTCAATCATATTATAATCTGCATCACGAATAACTTTTTCTGGCTCTTTTTCCATGCGCTCTGCTAGAGTTTTCGTGTAAAGTCCACCCGGGTAACCAGAAAATCTGTGATACTTTTTCTGTTCCATCTTGCGACCCGTGACTTTCAGTCTTGCAGCATTCTTGACCACCACAAAGTCCCCGACATCCATGTGTGGCGTAAAGGTCACTTTGTGCTTGCCACGAAGGACGGTCGCGACTTTCGAAGCTAATCGGCCAAGTGGAATCTTCGAAGCATCTGCTTCGTACCAGGCTCGCTTAATGTCTCTAGTTTTGGGGATAAAAGTCTTCATGTTATTCAACTAGCTCTAACATTACTCTCGGCATGCCGTCTTTGGCCTTGCCGATTCTAACTATTCTCGTATAGCCACCAGCTCTGCTCTTGTATCGAGGACCCAGCACTTCAATCACTTTTCGAGCCGCGTTCTGAGGCAATGCTGCGAAAATCTGGCGTTTGTTATGCAAATCTTCCTTTTTGCCTTTCGTAATCAACTTCTCGACCAAAGATCTAGCAATCTTGGCGCGCGCTTCAGTAGTCTGAATTTTCTCATAGACAATCGCAGACGCAGCTAAAGTCCGAACCAGCTTCCTGGCATGATCCCGTCCTTTACCGATTTTAGCTTTCTTACGATGTCGCACTATTGTCCTTTGTAGCCAGCAATTAATCTTTCAATCTCTTCGATGGACTTTTCGCCTAGGCCCTCTACGCCCACTAGCTGATCATGGTTCATAGATGAAAGCTGGGAAATCTTGCTGATGTTGTTTTTCACAAGCGCATTGTACGAACGGTTCGACAGCCCAAGTGATTTCAGATCATCTTCTTCTGGGGTGCGAATGCCTTCATCTGAAGCAGTATCAAGCACTGGTGCATCTGTTTGGTCAAGATTGTCTTTGGCAAACAGGGCAAAGTGCTCCATGAGAATTTTTGCAGAATGGTCGATCGCGTCTTTGCCGTTTA
>CAYOPE010000012.1:1038-27277 GCA_964405805.1 uncultured Candidatus Saccharibacteria bacterium
GAAAAACAGGTAAAATGTTTCATTGGTAATTTTTTAGAATGTGTGGATCGCGTCTTTCCCTTTAACTGTACCGTCCGTTTCCAGAGTCAAAATCAGCCCGTCATAATTCGTAATCTGTCCCACACGAACGTTACGAATGTCATAATTCACGGATTTCATAGGGGTGTAAATAGCATCCACAGCGATAACGCCGATCTCTAGTTTTTCGTTTTCGCGCTGCTCCACTGGCACATAGCCGCGGCCAGTGTTTACAGTTACTTCCATATCTAGTTCAGCGGATTTGTTATCAAGGGTCGCTAGGTGCAGTCCGGGATTAACTATCTCCACATCTGAATTTTTCTTAAAGTCCGCAGCAGTCACTGCTTTCTCGCCTTTGACTTTCATCTCGAGCTTCACTGGCTGGTCAGTATGAACTTTCATGCGTAGCTGCTTTAGATTTAAAATAATTTCAATCACGTCTTCCTTGACGTTTGGGATAGTGGAAAATTCATGGTCCACGCCCCTGATCTTGACTGCTGTCACCGCCGCACCTGGCAGTGAGGACAATAAAATTCGGCGCAGCGAATTACCCAAGGTTACACCATAACCAGGATAAAGAGGTTCCATGGTCACTCGGTATTTATTTTGTCCGAGTTCTTCAAACGCGACTTTTTTTGGCAGCTGGATGTTTTCCATATATTTTCTAATTACTTGTTACTAATTACTAACGTGAATAATATTCGACGATAAGTTGAGTGTTTAAACTGGAGTCCAGCTGATCGCGCGAGGGCTTGGACAAAACTTTTCCGGACAAATTTCTCGGATCCATAGAGATCCACTCTGCGGTCTTCACAGCTGCGAGAGTCGGGGCCAAAGCTTTCACGTAGCCTGAGCTCTGCTTACCTTCGCGAAATTTGATCTCATCGCCAACCTTCACCTGAAAAGACGGGATGTTTACTTTTTTGCCATTGACCTCGAAAAATCCATGAGAGACGAGCTGTCTGGCTTGTGGTCTGGTCTGAGCAAATCCGAATCGGAACACAACGTTATCTAGTCTCAATTCGAGCATCTGCATGAGAGAGTCTCCGGTAGCGCCAACTTTTTTACTGGCAATTTCATAAAATCGTCGAAATTGCTTTTCCATCATGCCGTAGATCACTTTGGCCTTCTGCTTTTCGCGAAGCTGCATACCATACTCAGAGACACGCTGCGGATTCTGTCCGTGCTGTCCTGGTCGATAGTTTCTCTTCGCCAAATACTTCTCAGCTTTCTTGGTGAAAGCCTGGCCAAACTTCCTGGAGTGTCTAACTTTAGGTCCTGTGTATCTCATATAATTCGTTAAACGCGTCTCGCTTTCTTTGGCCTGACTCCGCCATGCGGGATCGGAGTTTGGTCT
The DNA here is from genome assembly GCA_964405805.1 of uncultured Candidatus Saccharibacteria bacterium. GTDB lineage: Bacteria > Patescibacteriota > Doudnabacteria > UBA920 > O2-02-FULL-48-8 > CAYOPE01. The sequence continues at coordinate 2,414 of CAYOPE010000012.1, forward strand.
TGAATAGATAATATAGTAAAGCCGCTGCCCTGAAGAGCTCGTACTGCTGACTCGCGTCCAGTGCCAATCCCTTTTACAAATACATCGACTTCGTTAAGTCCCGTTTCTTTCAGTCTTCCGATAGTGTCTTCCATAGTTTTCTGAGCTGCATAAGGAGTGGATTTTTTCGAGCCCTTAAACCCTGTACGGCCGGCACTGCCCCAACCAATGACATTGCCCGCTACATCAGTGACAGTGATGATGGTGTTGTTATAAGTGGACTGCACGTAAATTTTGCCGCGCGCGACTTTGATCTTTGACTTTTTGCGTTTAGGCGCTGCAGCAGTAGCAACTTCTGGCGTTGCCTTGGTCTCTTCTGCTTCAGATGTGGTTGGCTTAGTTTGTCCCATAGATTATGTCTTCTCAGCTGAGGCGCGTCGTCCGGAGCCTGCAGTCTTTCTCACGTTTCCTCTGCGAGTGCGCGAGTTGGTCTTGGTTCTCTGACCTCTGACAGGAAGACCACGGATGTGCCTGAGTCCTTCGTAAGATCCGATTTCTTTTTTCAATTTAATGTTACTAGCAATCTGCTGGCGAAGAGCTCCTTCTACCATATAGTTCTTTTCGATAAATTCACGAATCTTAGCCACTTCTGCTTCTGTTAACTCATGAGTTCGCTTGTTTGGATCCACTTTCACAGCAGCCAGAATTCTCTTCGATCCAGGCCAGCCCACGCCGAAAATATAAGGCAGCGCTGCTTCGATTCTTTTCTGTTGTGGGAGAGTGACTCCGGCGATACGTACGAGTGCCATAGGTTAACCTTGTCTTTGCTTATGTTTAGGATTTTCACAAATCACAAAAATCACGCCGCGTCTGCGGACGATCTTGCATTTCTTACAAAATGGTTTTACTGATGCTCTAACCTTCATGAAAATTTTGAATAATTAATTTTGAATTTCGAGTGAAATTAGAATATTTGAATATTTAATATTGATTCAAAATTCTAAATTCATAATTCGAAATTATCTCAACCTTCGAATTACTCTGCCTCTTGTTAAATCATACGGAGTTACTTCAACAATAACTTTATCACCTGGAAGAATTCTGATTTTATTTACTCGCAATTTGCCAGCAATATGAGCCAAAATTATCTGTCCAGACTCAATCTGCACACGAAAAACAGCGTTAGGTAGGGTTTCCACCACCTTACCCTCAAGTTCAATGGTATTTTTTTGTGGGCCTTGCGTCCCAAGATCTTGAGTACCGGTAGAAATATGAGTGTTGTAAATTGCTTGGATATATTAACAGGATTTGGCATCTGTGTCAAATCCCCCAGCCTTACGCAATCCTGAACTCGTTTCAGGATCTTTTTTTGGCTTATCTTAGCCAAAATCAAACCAAAATCCTGGACAAAACCCCGAAAAAGGAGTATAATATCAAGTTGAACTTAGCGGAGGATTTACAAGTTCGAATTCGGTGTCCGAGTGGCAGATCTCTGCTCCCGAGAAATCGGTCGAGCATGGCAGGTCAGTCCAGGATACCGAACGCCGAAGACCGATGCGCTTTGCAGCCCGTCGGTCTTCTTTTTTTTTACCAATCATGCTAAGATGATTAGCCGTAAGGCATTTCGAGGAGGAGCCACATGATTCGAGCTCACAGAGCCCCAGATTCGCTGACATTCCGGACCGTCGCACGCGGGAAGCTCGTCTGCAACCAGAAGCCCTACTCCGAGATGGGCCGCATGAGTCCGGGACAGGCAGAGGCGCTGCGCAAACGCGTCTTCTTCCAAGGAAGTCTGCCGACGAAGCAAAGGGTCGAAGAAATTCCGGTGGTCGACCTGAACTGGTCCACGATATACATCAATTGCCGGAAATGCGGCCACACCACGTACAGCTACGTGATCGGCCTGAACTCCTGCAACCACTGCGGCGCGAAGTTCAGGGTCGTGGATCGTCGGCGGTAACGATCCTGGACTCCGACACAACACTTAAAAGGCCGACGCGCCATGCGCGTCGGCCTCCTCTTTTTTTCTAATTACTTTTTACTTATTACTAATTACTATTCGCTAATTACTGACTTTATATATACTTTCCCATTCAGCCTCGGGGCTTTGTGGACGAACCAAGCTGGCCAGAATTCCACTTTCACATCATCAATCTCTGGCTTACTGAGTAAAATTTCTTTTATCTCACTTTCAGTTTTGCCGGCTAAAATTTTAGACAAATTATTCTCATCAACTTTGTACGCAGCCACAGTAGTAAAGTGTACTTGCAGCACGCCATTACCATTTTTCAGATCGAGATTGCGAAACTTCGCATCATACTCACTCTTACCTTCATCCAGAAGATATTTATCAGATGATAGCACTTGATTGATTTTGGTAGTCACCAAATCCTTCACATCCTGATCTCTAAATGATAGACCCGTCACTTTCGCGATCAAGGTCATGTCAAAATTATCAGTTGCTTCACCTACATTCTTATTCGCGGTCTTGGCCAGAATCTCACGATTGACTCCGCTTAGGATGAGACGGATCTTCGTTCCACTCTCAGCGCTCAAGTCCGTTTCTGCCTGATTTAGTATATCTTCAGTCAAAACCTCCACGGCCCGATCCATGTCTTCTTGAGACAGAACCGCAGTGGCAGTCGCTTTGCCACCTTTTATTTCAGTAGTATTCACAGCATAAACATTTTGGTTGCCTAGCGCTGCATTTACAATTTCAAACTTTGTATTCGCGGGCAAGTTATAATCCTCACCTGGCTTCTCAGCCACGATGCCAATCGATCCTGTCGAAGGCGATTTGTCAGAACTCGTCGGCTTAATTCCAGTTACATCTTTCGTAAATAGATATTTTTTACCATCAACCAAAAGCGAAGTGGTCGAAGCTTTCAGAGTCAGCGTGTGAGTCGTAAAGTTAAACAAAACGATGCTGCCAGTAGCCTTGGTCCCAGCTAAATTTTTTCCAGTAGTCGGAAAATTTTTCGTCTGCGAGACTTCTTTCGTTATCATAGTTCCAGGAATTTCTAAGTTATCTGTATCCACTTTCGACACACTTTTATCCACTTTTATCTCAAGGTCTCTGGCCACCTGTTCTGATCGCGCAAACGCCGTGATCGTAGCCTTAGGCAGTATCACGGCCAGTGCAAAAACCACTACAACTAAAATTACGATCGAAAAAACAAAAAGTTTAAAAAATCGCCTTGAAGGTTTTCCATGATGAACTGGCTGAGAAACTTTTGGCGTGATAAAAATTCTCGGCTCTTCATCTACTTCCGAATGTTTCAAGCTTATTTTCCGCGAACCGAGGATGTCTGAAAATCTGGGCTTAACGTCACTTCTGGAGACTCGTACTGGTGACGCCTTCGGCATTTTGACTTCTGTATCACCGACAAGTACCCCGGCTTTCTTAGCCAAGATTTTCCCGATCTCGTCTTCAGTGGAAACAAAAACTTTTTTACCCAAAGCTTCGCCAGTTCGTTTGAGTAATTTCAAATTATCAGAACTAGTGAGCAAAACTGAACCATTAGCAATTTCAAACACTACCTCACGATCTTTCAGACTTTTCAGCTGCCTGACGACCGCTGGGATATCGTCTTTTTTTCCTAGTTTGATAACTTTTGGAGCCATGCTTAGCCTAATCTTAGCATTAAGAGGTAAGAGTGGAAAGCTTTAGCGCGTACTTTTGAGGTTGTCGTAAAAATTCTAGAGAAGCTGGGTTTTTCACTCCACTGACATACATCGGCACTTCAAGACTGAAGTCGAAATGCTTATACACCACTGACTGAATGTCTTTCATTTTGGCTCCAGGATGGTTTTGGTAACTTGGATTTGCCACGAACTCGTAAAGTTTCTCATTACCCTTTACCACATAGTACCCCATGCCTCGGTGCTGGGCTATCGGCTCATAAAGTGGTTTGTAGTCTGAAGACAACCAGTTGGCAGTGACAAGTGGTTCATCGCCAATATTGACCATGACATGACCGTAGTTCGGCGGATAAATAATTTTATCACCTGCGTGGGCTTCGATCGCGTAAAAAGAAATCAGATACTGAAAATTTGGATCCATTTTCTGGATGAGAAATAGCGCGTGACCGTTTAAAACTTGATAAAGCTCGGGATGAGCCAGGTTCCCGCCCTCGATATTTGAGTGGTAGTGTCCGACTGTTTTGTTAAACTCATTACCGAGCATCATGGGTGGTACGATAGTAATATCGTAAGTCAGATGCAATCCTTGAATGAGAGTTTTGTGTTCTGGTAAACATAGACCGCGGTATACAAAGTAGGTTTCGTCCCGGTCAGATTTCGCTGAGGCATTGAGTAAAACTGGCGTCATTTCCGAAAATTTCCTCGCAAAAGTCATAGGAAACTCTTCCATCGGATGGTTGAAATTCAAATGCAGGTCATCAGTTAACTCAATCGGCAACCCAGATGTTTTTTGTAAGTCAATCATGTTATTGTTGCTTTAATTCTTCGGACTCCCGCCGAGACTGCTTCTTCTTTTTGGATGGCAAATTTTCCGATCATGCCTGTGTGCTCGACATGGGGGCCACCGCAGAACTCTCGCGAAATCACTTCCTTGGAGCTGGGCTCATATATAGTATACACCGAAACTGTGTCTGGATATTTTTCGCCAAACACGCCGATAGCGCCAAGCTTTCGAGCTTCCTCAAGAGGCATAATTTCTTTTTTTACACTCAGATCTCTGCTAACCCACTCGTTAACCAGCTTTTCAACTTGTTGCTTTTCCTCTTCAGTCATCTTTTTGTCATGCGTAAAATCAAACCTGGTGCGCTCCTCTGTGATATTGCTCCCCTTCTGCCAGACATTGTCGCCGAGAACTTTTCTCAGAGCCGCATTCATCAGATGTGTCACTGTATGCAACCGCACAATCTTGTCAGAATGAGAAGCCAGGCCTCCCTTAAACTGCCCAGCTGAAGCCGTACGACTCAGTTCCTGGTGTTTTTTAAATTCGGATTCAAATTCGTGAGGATTCTGAACAATTCCAAATTCTTTCGTCAGTTCAAACGGAAAACCGTAAGTTTGAAATAGGTCAAAGGCTTCTTTACCTGTGATATTTTCTTTGGTTTCCAGAAGTTTTAAACCTTTCGCCAAGGTCTGCCTAAACTTCAACTCTTCTTTTTTCAGTTCTTCGTAAATTTTCGGAGATTTGATCTCGTGATAAATATCACCATAAATTTCCTCTACAACTTTAGCCACGTCTGGCAAAAAATCATGCTCAATGCCAAGCTTTTGTCCGTAAGTAACAGATCTGCGAATCAGGCGACGTACTATATATCCACGATCTTTGTTTGAAGGTTCAATTCCATCCCCTATCAGAAAGCTAGCGGCTCGAATATGATCAGCAATAATACGTTCCGCCTTATCATCCCGCTTCTCCGATAATGTTTTAATTTTACTGACGATGACCTTGAGAGAATCAATTTCAAAAACGTTTGAATTATCAATAGAAGCGGCAGTTATTCTCTCAAGCCCGCCGCCAAAATCTACGTTTCGCTGAGGCAATTTGGAAAAAGTGCCGTCCTTGTTCTTTACGTACTCCATAAAAACATTGTTGCCGATTTCCAAAAATCGACCACAATCACAGTTTGGGTGACAAAACTTTCCGAATTTCGGATTATGTTCTACGCTTGTAAATTCATAAAACATTTCCGAGTCAGGTCCGCCTGGTTCTCCCGCTGGCATATTTTCAGGTGTACCAGACCGACTCCACCAATTCTTCTTTGAATCATAAAATTTGATTCGGTTTTCCGGTATTCCAAGTTTTTTCCAAATCAGAGCCGACTCATTATCCTTTGGTAAATTATATTTTTCGTCACCGGCAAAGCAAGTGACCCAAAGCTTGTCTTGATCTATACCTGCCTCTTTGGTCAAAAATTCAAAAATCCAATTTAGTTGTTCTTCTTTCCAATAATCTCCAAAGGACCAATTACCTAACATTTCAAAAAAAGTTGTATGACGATTGTCGCCTACTTCTTCAATATCCTCAGCACGAAAACTTTTCTGCGAATCGGCTAAACGCTTTCCTAGCGGATGCTTCTGTCCAAGCAAATATGGAATCATGGGCTGCATGCCCGACCCTGTAAACAGGGTAGTGGAATCACCTTCAGGCACAAGCGATGCCGAAGGAATGACCTTATGCCCTTTTTCCTCGAAAAATTTTAGATATTTCTTTCGTAATTCTCTCGAATCCATGAACTAATTATAACACAAAACCAGAGCCTTTGCTCCGGTTTTATCTATACCCTAAACCCTATACGCTACACCCTATTTCAGCAGTTCCAACGCTTTGTCCATCTGAGGATCGCGGCCGGCATTGGCATCATCAGCTGTGAAGGGCACTTTTATATCTGGCTCCAAGCCTTTCTTATCAATTCCTCTTCCTTTCGGTGTAAACCACTTGGCTACAGTTATCTTTATCTCAGAGCCGCTGCTGAGGTCTTGCAGCTCCTGCACTGAGCCTTTGCCAAAAGTTTTCTCGCCGACAAGGGTCGCCACACCATAGTCCTCAAGTGCTCCGGAGACGATCTCGGAAGCAGAAGCTGAGCCGCCATTTACTAAAATTATTGTTTTCATGCCCTTCAGGCGAGGCGTGCCTGAAGTTTTGTAATCTTTCTCCAGTTTGTCGTAGCCAATTTCTTTTACAGCGACCTGGTCTGCGTCAATCCAGTCTGAAATCGTACTGACAGCAGTCTCAAGGTAGCCGCCCGGATCATTGCGCAGGTCCAGAACTATTCCTGAATAGTTTCCAGTGGCAATCGTGCCAATAGCCTGATCCAGAAGTCCTTTCGTGTCGTCACCGAACTGGGAAAGTTTAATTACTGCGATTTTTTTACCATCAACTTCTTTCGTGGACAGCTTCACACTTTTAATTTCGATCTTTGCGCGCGTAATAGAAATCTCTTGGGGATCTTTTTTATCAGCATGTAAAATCGTGAGCTTGACCGTAGTACCTGCTTTGCCTCTGATCTTCGACACCGCAGCATCCACAGTCATGTCAGCAGTACTCGTCCCATCAATTGCCAAAATCGCATCCCCTGCTCTGATGCCTGCCTTCATGGCTGGCGAATCGTCTAGTGGTGCAATTACAACAATCTGATTATTTTTCATGCCGACCTCAGCGCCGATGCCGCTAAACGAGCCTTGCAGCTGCTCTGTAAACATTTTCGCCTCGTCAGGGCTAAAAAACACTGTGTAAGGATCACCAGTAGCTGAAACTAACCCAGCAACTGCCCCATACATGAGCTTCTGCTGGTCAAGAGGCCGGTCGACGTATTTGGAATTGATCAAATCAAGCGCCTGCCAGAGCAAAGAATAGTCAGCTGTGCCACTGGGTACATTGCCTTTGGTAATTTCGATCTTGCCGCCAGCAACTTTTAGTCGTCCCTGACCTGTCACATAGCCTGCGCCAAAGACAAGAGCGAATAAAACGACGACCACTACGCCGATTTGCAAATAATTTGGTTGTTTGTTGGTTTCAGATAGCGAGTCTTGCATAGGATTTAAATATAGCTAAATTTTTATTATTTGACAACTATTTACCAGATAACTATACTGAGCGCATCTGTTTGTGGCAATTCTCTGAAACAAAAAAGGAGGCAGCTATTCGTCACCAGCGCCAGCATAGGTCACCGCGTCGTCGGAACCGGGCGATCTTCTTCCGTTGGATCTTCCGACGCCGTCTGTTTCGCCGAGGCAGTCCTTAGTGGACTGTTTTTTTTGGTCTAAAAATATTGATAACCAAAACTAGAAACATTCTCAAATTGATTCCCAGGTAGACTAGCTGGTTTAGAAACCAGTTATTTTTCTCTGCATAATGTTTGCGATAAAAAATTTTCATAGCAGTATGTGCCCAGCGGATAGTCCGAAACGGGATCAGCTGCGAAGATCCGTATTTATAGTGCCGAACTACAGCTCTCGGAAAATAAACAACCTTGTACCCTGCTTGTTTAATCCGATAGCACCAGTCTAGATCCTCGCCATACATAAAAAATTCTTCGTCGAGTAGTCCAACCTTATCAATCACTACCTTCGGTACCATCATGTATGCGCCGACTGTCGCATCGATCTCGGCAATTTCATCCACAGGACCTTGGACATTGTAATCTGAAAATTTGCGCAAGCCGAAAAGTCGCAAAAAAGAATTCCAAGGATTGGGAAAATTTCTACGAGTAGCCTGGTCCAAACTTCCGTCTGGTAAAAGTAACTTAACACCCAAACAGCCCACTTCAGAGTGACTGTCCAAATATTTCATGGACTCTTCAAAGGCATCTGGTGCAACTTCTGTGTCTGAGTTTAATAGTAAATAATACCGGCCAGATGCTTGTCGAAGTGCGACATTGTTACCTGCTGCAAAGCCTAAATTTTTCCCATTTTCGATCAATTTTACTTGCGGAAAATTCTCTTTCACCATCTCGACTGATCCATCCTTGGATCCATTATCTGAAACTATCACCTCAAAGTTTCCGGAAGAAGAAAAAACCGACTCCAAGCATTTCTGCAGAAGCTTTTTAGTATTGTAGTTCAGGATTATTACAGATAAATCAGGCTTTACCATAAAGCAAATATATGCTAAAATTTATTGTCACACAAGGACAAGGAGGCCAGAATGCAGATAATGCCGTCAGGGGTTGCGCCCACGATCGTGTCAGACGACCCCGCCGTGCGGACACAGTATGTAATGAATAGCTATTACGCAGCGGCACAGCGAAGATACGCTGAAATGTCGGAACACTCCAATCGGCACGTCAGAACGATCGCGTCGACACTGCAACTCCTGGACGCCGCACCTGACGACATTGCTCGGGTCTACGCGGCGCTCCGTGAGCTCGACGTTCTGTAATTCCCTTACCATTTCGAGCGATTAGCGAGAAATCCCTCCCAAGGAGGGATCTCTCACTTTCGTTCGAGATGGTATCTTTTTTTCCAAATTTTCGGAATCTGGCGAAGTAATTCAGGGACAACTTTCAAAGTGCTCGTCTCAAAAATAATTATATACCCAAGCATGGCGACCTCGCGAAAAATAAACGCTGGATGCCAGACATGCTTGGCATTTTTTATGTACATTAGGATATGATTTTTGTAATTCCATTGCTTGATTTGCTGGTTCAGTTTTCTGTGATGCTTGATAAAATTTAGTAAATGCAAGTAGCCTCCAGCTGCCTGGCCGGCAGTCCGCCCGTGGTAAGCAACTGCCGTAGGTACATATTTCGCTGTATAGTTGGCATTCTTCAGCCTCCAAGACATATCCACATCCTCCCAGTACATGACAAAATCTTCATCAAAGTACTCACTTTTCTCCCCTTCTACCCATTTCACCCCTTCTAAAGCAGCTCTGCGAAACATAGGACCTGCTCCTGATACTCCAAAAATATCTAGATCTTCATCAAACTGTCCACGATCTTCTTGCAGCTGTCCCCTGTCTCGTGCTCTTCCTGACGCTGACATGACGATCCCAGTCGTATCAATAATATTTAACTTCTGGTTTTTCTCGAAATCATAACGAAGAATCTTCCCAGTTGCTGCTGCGACTTTCTGATCACGAAATACTTTAAGCATTTCCTCAATATAATTTGGTTCTAAAATCAAATCGTCATTAACCAGTTGAATAAATTCCCCGTTTGAATTTTTGATGCCCCAATTTACACCTGCTGCAAAAAACAAATTCCTCCCAGGCTCAACTATTTTTACCTGAGGATAATTTTGCTGGATAATCTCTTTTGAACCATCAGAGGAATCATTGAGCACAGCAATGATTTCCAAATCTTTATGCGTCTGCGCCACCATAGCATCAAACACCGGCTTGATAATCTGGTTTTTCCGAAATGGCAAAATGATAATGCTAACTTTGGGCATTTCTTTGTAAGTACTTAATCCCTACAGCAAACTTCTCTGGATCATCGTTGTCGATGCCATGAAATAAATCGATCATAGAACTCACATTCCAAAAAAATCTTAATCGCTTTTTTAACATTTCAGGATTTGGATGCTTGTAGTACTTTAAAAATTCATCTAAAAATTCTGGATCAAAATCATCTGGATCAAGCATCCATCGTAAATCCATATCTGGATCTGAAATAGCAATATCACCAAAATCTATAATCCCTTCAATTTTCTGCGTTTGCCGATTGAATAATATATGATCAGGAGTCAAGTCAGCATGAACTAAAACAGATTCCTGTTCGAAGTCGACAAGTTGAGAGAAAAAAATATCAAACTGTGATCTTAGATAATCCAATAAATGTTTGGGAACCTTGCCTTCAAGATCTTTTACGCGACTAAGTCTGTTCTGATAAATTTCTTTTGAAGTCTCTTCCCAAGCTATGCATTTCCTAGCCTCATCCGCGGGAAACTCATGCAATTTTGTAATAAAAGCTGCTAAATCTTTTATTGCCTGGGTCTTTGCATCCTTAGATAAAGTTCGAAATAAATTGGGAGTGAAAGGAATGCCATCTATTTTTTTATACCCTACAAAAGGCAAGCCTTGGTGCTTTCCAATGAATTCAAAATTCGGGATCAATAAATCAAATCGCTTTTGAAGTTTGGGTAGCAAACTAATTTCAGATTGTAGCTGTTTGATTACATATTCCCGATTGTCTTGAGGAAAACGAAAAATATACTCATTGTTCACTAAAAAAGCAAAATTATCCCAACCCTGCCCAATTTTTTCAATTTTCTGAACACTAAATCCCGAAAAATTTTCTTCAATCGCTTTTTTATATTCCTGCAAATCCATAAATATCCCCTATTCGGGCGAATTAGAGGTGTTTAATTAAAACGATAACAAATTTCGGTGACTCTGAGTTCAAACTATAAAAGGCCAAAGTACTACGCTGCTCCCGTTCAACTAGATCGGCCCGATGGAGAATACTTATGTGCCGAGAAGTTGCCTTAAACGATAGTCGCAGATGCGCGGCAATCTCGCTTACCGAACATTCCCGTTTGGTGCGGATGAATTTCAGAATATTCAATCTTCGACGATTGGCTAACGCCTTCAAAATTTCTTCAAATCCTTTCATAGAGTCATCTTAACATATATCCCTTATTCGGGCGAATTAGGGATATAAAGGTTAGTAGTTAATCTTTGGCATAAATACAAAGCTCAGGCTCTAAGACTGCTTCGAGCCAAGATTTTTTAAAAATATCTAAGTCTATTTTTTGGTCTGGTCCGTAATTAAGACTAGGATCATGTAAAGTTATAGTGTTATTTTCTATCTTTACTATAACTACTCTATGCAAACTAAAACCTTCTTTAGCTCTTAGCGCTCTTGCATCCACAACTACCTCACAAACCTTACCGGCTTCGAAGGCGTCCGACAAATCTTCGAATTTAGGTTTTTGTTTGTGATAAATAAAATTCTTATGTGACAGAACTTTGTAAATCAAACCTCCGTAGCTATTTAAATTTTTTGTTCCTTGGAGGTAGAAATCAAACTCTTTTGCCGGAACAGATTTTTTTAGTCCTTCAATGCCTTCTTCAGCCCATTTTGAATAATCAATAGTATCATAATCTTCTATTTTGATTCCCTTATCCATCATCCATAGCCAAAATTGAAAAGACCAAAAAATATATCCGGGATCCCAATTGGAATTCCTGGCAACTTCCTCTAAAGTGCTCTCAGAAAAAAAATATTTAGCAACCATTGCATTAGATGCTAGAGCACAAGAGTTTGAGTCAGGTTGTTGAACGTACGGAATTTTCATTCTAAATAATATAACTAATAATAAGTAGCAATGCCAGATCCAAATACATCTCGGCGCGGACGGTGAAGGATAGATAAACTGTCATAACTATAAAAAAGTAAGCATAAGCGTAGAGATTTGTAGATAGAAAGTTTGGACTCGCCTGCCAATATTTCCATAACAATGTCAGCGCTCCTGCAATGATGAATGGCACAAAATAAAATGCTGCTGTGCCGAAATCCTGAACAAACGGGAAGAGATACGTCCCAGTGTTCCACCAAGGATAGAAAATCGCGCCCAAGTCATAGTTAGATTTGAGTTTTTTTAGAGGCTTGATGACTTTACCAAAAATATTTGTAAACGGATCCAGAGAAACTTTACCGTACTGGATCGGATGCGTATCGTAATAATTCTGCGCGTGCAATAGCGCTTGTTGATTAAACGACACGCCGACATAAATTGGCACCAAGGCCTTCTCGAGTTTACTGTAATGCGAAGTGTCTATACCTGTGATGCTGCCTAGATAATCTGCCCCATAACTTTTATATTGTCGATACAAAGGGACAACTGCCAAGACCAATACGGAGACCAGCAAGAATGCTGGATAAAATTTCATGGCTTGCCTAAGAGTCGGCTTGCGCATCAGGAGGTACAATCCCATGATCCATAGATCGACAAAGAAAATCTGCGTGCGCGATGCAAAGACAATGATACTTGCAGTCCCTATCAAGCAAATCAAAACCAGATCCCAATGTTTTTTCCAGGAAAAAGTTTCATAAAAAATCAGGAAAAACGACAAAGGGATAAAAATTCGCGCGAGTTGGGCTAGATAATTTATCAGTCCTGGTACTTGATTATCAGCCGTGAAGCGAAAAGAGTCCGGGTCAGGCGCGAGCAACGGAAAGTTCCCAGCTTTTCTGTAAAAAAGATACAAAGAGAAACAAGAAACAAGAAACAGGACATAAATGACCCAGCGAAGCCTTTTTGCATCCATCCCAGCAGAAGCTGGGATCCACTTCCTTTCAAGTCTGGGGTGGTTGAACACAAAAAAACCTGCGACAAAGCTCACAAGCGAAACTGCTAGCAGCATCCAGTATTTCCCTGTCCATGGCCACTCAAGAGTCGATAAATGCAGTTGCGAAATCGCGATGGCAATAAACCACACGGACAGCATCAGCCACAGTGGCGACAATCTATATTTCCCACGTAAAAATTGCCAAAAGGCAATGATGGATAAAACTGTATTTAAAATTATAAGCATTATTGAGTTATTGGTGTCATCCTGAACGAAGTGAAGGATCTCATGAGATTCTTCGGCTTCGCCTCAGAATGACAGGATTATAAATTCTTAAAAACTTCCAGGGTCTTCTTCGCTGTATTCTCCCACGTAAACTTTTTTACTTGTTCTAGACCTCTCGCGATCATCTGCTGCCTCAAATTTGGATCCTGCAAAACTTTCAGCAAACCTTCGGCAATAGAATCCACCGAATTTGGATCCACGAGCACTCCTGCCTCCCCCACTACTTCCGGCAGAGACGAGACATTTGAGACGACCACTGGCACTCCTGATGCTATGGCTTCTAGTGGTGGAAAACCGAACCCCTCATATGTTGACGGCAAAGTAAAAACTTTGGCTCCCGCGTACAAATACGGCAAATCTTCGCTTTTTACATAATCGAGGTACTGCGCGCCGTCCATCGCCGCCATTTTAATTTTTTTTAAAATCGGCTCCCAGAGCCAGCCTCTTTGCCCTGCAATCACGAGCTTTTCTTCTGCGTGATTTTCTTTTCTAATTTTCTGATATGCGTCTACCAGTCTGACAATATTTTTTCTCGGCTGCAATGTGCCCACAAACAAAATATATTTCTGATAAACCAAATTGTATTTGTCCAAAACCGGCTGGACTTCTTCATAAGACATTGGTTTAAACTTCGTGTCGATGCCTAGATGAGTGACCGTGATTTTCTGAGGATCGGTAAGATAAATTTTTATCAGATCTTGCTTGGAATTTTCTGAGACTGTAACGACTTTTTTGGCAAACCTTACCGCAAAACGCGCGACAAACTTCTGATAATAATTCATATAGCCGGTGTAGATGCCCTCGAAAATTTCAAAAGCGATGTCATGCACTGTGACAACTGACTTGCGCGGATGAATCAATGGCAATGCTGATGCGGGAATAAACAAAACATCCACTGGATGCCATATCATTTCCCAGGAGATGCGCAGCTGCGTCCAGAATTTGGGAAATGGCATGACTTTGTAGCTGAAATTTTCTGGCAATTCTCGAAACCACTGCTGCGGCTGGGTGCGGAAATACAAAACGTACTGGTTGTCATGATCAAGTCTGGCAAACTGCCTGATCATCTCAGCCGCGTATCGTTCAACGCCAGTGGGGTTTGGTAAATTCGCCCGCTCCGCTTCAATGCCTATTTTCATATTGGTTCTTTAACCATCGCGAGCGACTGCTTTAACACTGAGGATTAGTTTGGGCAGTCGCGTGGCGATCTTATTATTAGATTGCTTCGTCGGCGCCAAAGATTAATTCTCGAAGATTAAAGCGCCTCCTCGCAATGGGTCTACTTAAGTCTCTAATTTTTTCCTAAAATTAATGCTTGCTGCGAATAATTCCCAGTCTTCGCGGTGGAAGAAGCCCAGAAGTAGTAAAGCGATGCCATAGACAACTGCGCCGCCTACGATCAGAAGCCACATGTTGTGCGCTCGGAAGTAATACACGACCAGTCCCATGATGAGCCCAGCCGCGATCGGCTTAATAAAATTGCCAAAGTACGGAAACGAAATAATTTTCGTCTGCACCACGATCGTGTAGCCCACAAGCTGCAAGAGTTCACTCAGTAAAGTGATCACAGCAGCAGCCACAAACCCAAATTTCGGGATGAAGATCAGATTGGCAATAATGTTAAACGCCAGCGTGCAGCCAGTGATGACAGTCGCAGTCTTGGTTTTCTGGGAAATTATAATGCTGTTTACTGGTACATAGATGAACAAAACCGAAACTGCGCCTACAAGCAGCCACAAAGCAGTGGCTGCTGGTCCAAATGATGGCGCGAAAAAATCTACCAGTCTAGCCGCTAACAAATACGCGCCCACTGTCAGTGGGATGCCGAGCGCGATCATGAAGCGCGTGTAAGTCGCGAGGACTTTCCGCGCATCCTCGATCTGGTGGCTCGCCAATTTTTCCGCAAAATATGGATAGAGAGCAGCCGCCACCACAGCTGGCAAGAAAGCCAGCGTGTCCCAGAATTTGTAGGCAAAGGAATAGTAACCATTTTCTGTAAATGACCGCAAATGTGGCAGGATCAGGGTATCGATGCGATTATAAATACTAAAAAATGTCAGCCACATGAACGGCAAATTCCACACCAAAAGCTGTTTCCAGAACGAAAAATCAAATTTGAAACTCAGTTTGGCAAATTTCCTCTGGACGATCGAGCTGTAAACGATAATATTGAAAATCGCCACGATGCCAGGGATGAATGCCAGAAAAAAAATATTTTTGCGAAAGAAAATCGCTGCCAGCATCATACACGCATTGATCACCGAGTTGAGAAAATTCACACGAGCAATGATGGACAGCTTCTGAAAAGCATTGATGATAGCCATGAGTGGCATAGTCAGCGATGACAGCAGCATGCTGATGGATGTGATAACTAAAGATTCTCTGACCAAGGCCGGATAGTGCGCTTTCCAGACAATCAGGTTCATGATAACCATGAAAATCACGCCGAGACAAAATTGAATACCAAAATAGTTGGACAAATACTTACTGGCCAAAGTTTTGTCTTCACTGACCTTTTTTATCACCAGCTGCTGCATGCCCAGGTCCACGAAAAAGTTAAAAACCGTCAGATACCCAGCCAGCAGCCCATACTGCCCTGCCAGATCAGGACCCAAATACTGGATCAAGCGCGTATAAATCAAAAACAGGACAATCGCAGCTAGTATCCTAGATATGAGGAGGCTTAAAATATTGCGGCCAATGTGAAGCATATTACTATTTTATTATACTGAATTTTGGACAATAAAAAAAGGCAGCGAGAGGTCTTCTCCTCGCCGCCCCGTTTGCCCCTAATCTTGATTCTACTTCTGGCCGCGCGCTGCACTGAATGCCATCTCGAACGAATTCGGCAGCAGCTCGCCCATGGTCGAGCAGATCACTTTCGTGCCGTCCAGATTCGAGACGTAGACCTTAGTAGTCGGCGAGCTGAACTCGGCCAGCACAGATCGGCATCCGCCACACGGAAAGAATGGAACATCGTCTCCACTGTCGGTAACGACGAAAACTCTATGAATCATCTTCGGTCCCATCATCGTGTTGGCGGTCACGGCCTTGACGACCGCGGTGCGCTCGGCGCAGATCGTCATGCCATACGATGCATCTCGACGTTGCAGCCGACGTAATGGCAGCCGTCCAGAGTCTCGATCACAGCACCGACTTTGAAGTTCGAGTAGGGCGCGTACGCCATTTCTCGGGCGCGCAAGGCCCGCTGAAACATGTTCTTGATCGTCATGTGCATGTCATCGATACGCTGGCATTCAGTCATGTTAATCCTCCTCAATCAAAAGCATTCAGAATTGCCGCAAATTCAACAGAATACATAAGTATAACCCAAAACACCCAATAGACAAAATTTACCAAGCGGGTACAATACATACATGAACAAAGCTCGAATAGTTTTATTGATTCTTGGCGTAGTGTTAATTGGCACGGGTTTGCTTTTGTCGCGAAAGAAACAGGAGAATTCAGCGCCAAAAACCGTGCGACAATCCCAGTCTTCGCAGCTGAAATTTGCCCAGCCCGTGGACAAATCAGATCAGCGTGTGACCAAAAAGCCATTTGGAATTTTTGTCACGCCCACAGATTCGCCAGTGCAACCCGAGCACTTCACAGGCTTCCATACTGGCACTGACTTTGAGATTCTTCCTGGCGAAGAAACTATAGACGTCCCCTTCTATGCCATTTGTGAAGGCATGCTTTTACAAAAAAGAACCGCCACAGGATATGGCGGCGTGGTCGTGCAGGCTTGCAAAATTGATAATCAAGACGTAACTGTGGTCTATGGTCACATCAAACTGAGAAGTGTCACGAAAAACTATGGCGACATACTCAAGCAAGGAGAAAAAATCGGCTTTCTCGGTCAGCCGCCTACAGAAACTTCTGGCGAGCGCAAACATCTGCACTTAGGAATTCACAAAGGGATCGGCATGGACATCCGCGGCTATGTGCAAGTCCAAGCCGAACTCACCAACTGGCTCGATTTCCAAAAACTGTAAATCTTTAAGCAATTCTATTTGCAGTTTCTAGTCCTGAAGCCAAAGCTCCCTCGACTGTCGCTGATTCTTGGCCGGAGCAATAGGCCTCGCCGGCAAAATAAATCTTATCTGCAATCGGCTTGCGCATTTCTTCGTAAGCATCGCCTGTTTCCACTGTGCTATAACTATACGCACCTCTCGCAAATGAATCTTGAGGCCAGTTGGCGACTTTGGATTTCAGTAAATTATTTTTCAAATCAGAAATACTAACTTTAAAAATATTCGCAAGCGACTCTAAGCCTGTTTCCAAAAGTTGCTTATCCGTTAAATTTTTAAGTTTCGTGGCCGGAGGACCAGCGATCCATCCGATCAACAATGGTGACTGGTTCGGAAACTGTGTCCACCAGGTCGAAACTGCTTCCTGTGATCTAATAAATGCCATTCGACTCATGTCTTGATCAGAAGATTTCAGCCACCATTGATCTTTAAACAACAAAACCAACTTAATCACATCTCCAAAACCGATTGTTTTGGCGATAGGCAGCTTTTCTTCGACGCCAACAATGCTTGGCAACAGAGGCACAGGTACAGTGACTATAGCTTTATCAGCTTCAAAGCTTTTGCCGTTTGTACAACTGATTTTCACTCGGTCTCTGACGGTTTCTACAGATTTCACTTCGTGATTCAGCAAAATCTCAACGCGATTTTTCTTGCATTCACTCTCTAAAAATTTCAAAAGTGGGCTGTAGCCTTCTTTTACTCGTCCATTTTCCCATTCACCTTCACCAAGCCATTCCTCGCGCAAAGTAAACGTACTAATCTGATCCGGATCAGCAGCGTCAAAGCCTGTGACCATGGCCAAGATCGACTGTCTTAATTCAAAATATTTCTCATCTGCAAAATTTTCTGACAAAAACTGTGAGACAGGCAGGTCTTGCTTAAGCTCTCGCAACTTTTCATGAAATTCTTCTGATTCCCACAAAGCAGGCCAGAGATCTGGATTGCTAGGTTTCTTCAGCTCGCCATTTACCGCGTTCCAAAACTCACCATCAGTGGTTGAAACGTAATTAAGTCCCGCTTTCTTCAACAATTCTTTCGTCACAGGAGCTGATCCGTGCACAAATTCTCCACCACCTTGTGCAGGCTGTCCAAACTCATCATCCAGCGGCCACACTCTGCCGCCAACTCGATCGCGTGCTTCTAAAATACAAACACTTTCGCCTTTCTGCGAAAGTGTGTACGCTGCCATAAGCCCCGCAGCCCCCGCACCAATTACTACTATTTTCATTAACTATCCACTAAACTCGATACCGAGTTTTGACGAAGCTTTTTTTATCCAATCTTCCATACGACTAACTTTTACAAGTACGGCTGCATATTCTACTTGCAAATCCTTTACCGCCTTGGCCAAAGCATCGACAGAATTAGTTAACAACCTCACGGATTCTCTTAATTCTGCAATTTCAGACTTTACGTCCTTTATATCTTCTTTGGTCGCCAATACGGCAGACAATTTTACGATATCTTGGTTAGTTAGCATATTTTTATTTTAAAACTGAGCAAACTAAAAGTCAATCATTGTCTCTTCTCTTCAAACCCAAAGCTGATGTTTGCTAGGATAACCAACACAATCGCCCAGCCCAGCATCCACCAAATGTCAGATGAGATTTGGGAAAAATCTGAGCCTTTAGTCATGACTGATCGCATAGCGTCTGAGAAAAAAGTCAATGGCAAATATTTTGCGACTCTGCCAAGCCATACTGGAAACGAGTCAATTGAGAAGAAAGTACCGCCCAAGAAAATCATAGGCAAAGCAACCAGGTTTGCGATTGGCGGCACTGACTCGACAGTGGAAGCCAGTCCTGAAATCGTAAAGCCAAGGCCCAGGAACATAAGACTGCCGAAAAGAGCAATGACAAACAGTAGCCAGTATGATCCGATGACGTGAGCTTTAAACACAAGCACGCCGAGTGCGATAAATACTGCAGTCTGGATCAGTGAAACTAGCAAACGCGTGATGACGTTTGATAGCACAAAGGTCGACGGCCGCATCGGGGTTGCAACTAATCTTTTCAAAATTCCTTTTTCTTTATAAGTGACAAACACAAATGCCACAGAGAACACAGACATCTGCATGACTGACAAGGCAATCAATCCTGGCAGTAAAAAGTCAATGTATTTCAGGTGATGTGAATTGACTTCTTCAGTGTTGAGTGTAAACAAATTGCCGCCACCACTGACTTTGAGAGCAATTTTATCTAGAATTCCGCTAATAATATTTGTGGCTGTGGCTGAAGCGCTGCCTTGGTTGGCATTGCTGAACACTCTGATCTCATTTGAACCCTGACTGGGAAACACATCAGGAGATGGGATGAGATTTGCCGGCACCACAAGCACGACAGCTCGCTTGTCATCGACTAAAGCTTGTCGCTCGTCATTTTCAATTCCTTCGTGAACTTTAAACACTGGGACATTTTTTAACGCATCCACAAATTGGGCAGTTCCCGGTGTCGGTGGCCCTGACAGAACTATACCGACATCGATGACTGTGGCTTTGTCAAAGTTAATCAAGCCTAGCACAGTCATGAGAAATACTGGGAAAAAGAATGTGAAGAAAAGCGCTTGTCTGTTTCTGACAAACATCTTTATCGCAGACCAGGTTAGAGTCTTTAGTGTATTCATAAATTATTCGCGCAAAGCATGACCGGTTAATTTTAAGAACACATCTTCGAGGGTCGGCTGATGTAGCTGCAGATCTAGCAATTTCGAGCCTGACTCGCGGCCATACTTAAACAAATCAGCGAGAGTCGCTTCTGAATTATCTGTTATAAGGCGATAACTATGATCTTCAGTTTCTACATGAGTCACTCCGGTCAAAGCCTTTAAGCGCTCGACTTCAAATGGTTTATCCACTCTGAAGTGGACAGAAGTAGACAGTCCTGGTAATTTGAGCAAATTCGGCACAGTGTCGAGCATGATGATATGCGCATGGTCCATGATAGCGATGCGATCGCAGAGAACTTCTGCTTCATCCATGTAGTGCGTGGTCAAGACAACTGTTTTGCCTTTCTTGTTGATGGATGAGATGAGATCCCAGAGATTTCGTCTGGCTTGAGGATCAAGTCCAGTGGTTGGTTCATCCAGAAAAATGACTTTCGGGTCATTGACTAGAGCCGCGGCTATAGAAAATCTTTGCTTCTGACCGCCTGAGAGCTCTTTGTGCTGCGATTTGGCTTTTTCTTCGAGCTGAACTTCGCGGAGAAGCTCCATAGCATCTACTTTGCGATCATAGAGTGCGGCGAAAGTGTTGAGTAATTCGACTAGATTTAGTCCTTCGAAGAATGCTGAAGACTGTAGCTGCACACCAATGAGAGATTTGACGAGTCTGGTCTGCTTGGACACATCATGACCATCAAGCGTTGCCTGACCAGAAGTAATGCCCTTCAGGCCCTCGATCATCTCGAGCGTCGTGGTCTTCCCTGCCCCGTTTGGACCAAGGATACCGAAAATTTCACCTTCGCGCACCTCAAAAGAAATACCGTCAACTGCGGTAAAATCATTATATTTTTTCTTCAAATTTTGGACTTCAATGATATTCGACATATTTAGCGATTAGACTGAATAATTTTGCGAATGCTTTTCAGCTTGGTTTCCAGGTGATCTGCAAACGCACGCATGTGCTCGACACGGGTCAATGCTACCATATCTCCTATACCAAACACAAGTAGTTTGTCTCCCTTTTTCAGCTTCAAAGACTGTCTGGCCTCAGCTGGTATGACTACCTGGCCTTTTTCGCCTACAGTCGTGGACCCATAAAATTTTTTCGATTTTTCTGCCATATATATCCCTTTTCTCCTACAAGTAGGAAATGTATAACAAGTATACACCAAAAACAAAACCGCGTCAAGCACTTAACAGTATTGTCAACAAAGCAGGCCTATGATATACTTTCCTATCAAGCAAAAAGAGGACTTCCTGACAAAGGAGTGCGATATGACGATTACGGAACGGCGGGTCGGCGACGTGGTCATCCTCGACCTCAATGGCAAGATGACCCTCGAAGGTGGCGACACCTTGCTCAAAGAAGCTGTGGATGATCTGCTGAGACGCGGCTTCCGCAAGATCGTGCTCAACCTTCGAGATGTGCCTTACTTCGACGCGTTTGGGTTCGGAGAGATAGTCCGAAGCTATGCCAACACAGAACGGCTCGGAGGCAGGCTGAGCTTGCTTGGTCCACTCTCAAAGCGCGTGCGTGACTGGCTGGAAATTACGAAACTGGCTGTAATCTTCCAGATCTACGACCGCGACGAGGATGCGGTCCGCAGCTTCATGGAAGAGGCAAAGACGTAATTGTCTGCAATCAATCTCAACCGGCGGTTCTCGATGATCGAGAACCGCCGCGCTTTTTTTCATGGAATCATTCGTACGAACCTGCCTGCCGACAGGCAGGTGTTCCTATAGGCTAATTCGTGCGAATAAGCCTATACTACACTTTTTGTCGATCGACAATTTGTGTAGTTGTAACTCCCCCGCTCGCCTAGTCTAGTCGAGCCTGGCATAGCGCCGGGCTTTTTTTAACTTTTTAACTTTACGAACTTTCAAACTTTATAACTATTTTATATCATCCCCCGGGTTATACGTATTCACTTCTGCTTGCGGCAGGACAACCGCCTTCGGGTACCCGGCCCTCTTGTACGACTTCGCAGTAAACATGCGCTTGAGTCCACCCAGCATCTTATAAATCGCCGAAGACTGGTCGCCTTTGAAGACTGTGCCGTCGCTTGGAGGCAGCGGAGCTCCAGTCGGAATATTTGCCACTTCGGCATCAGACAGAGACAGCATAGGGAAATTTTTCACACCGCGCTGCTTAAAGACAAACGCTGAGACTGAATGTTTCAAATTATCTCGATACCACCAGATCGTGGCGTCAGACTGCGACTTAAACGCGGTTTTTTCAGGTGGCGTCAGATACGGACCAGTCGGAATTCCTACGACTTCAGCGTCAGAGAGCTTCATGATTTTCGCAAATGATAACTTCCGAGCTTTAAACACAGCGCCTGAGATCGGCCTCTTCTGCTCTGCGTCAATGATATAGACTGTCGTATCAGTGACACCTAGGATCAATGTGCCGTCCACTGGAGGGACATTGGATCCCACATCATAGCTATCCACTTCTGCTTGCGATACTGTGATGACTTTGGCTGCTGAGAGCTTGCGCTGTGTAAACACAGGGGCTGAGATCGGATGCTTGGCTGAATCCTGAATTAGGAAAATCGTAGGATCCACATCGCCTTTGATCAGCGTACCGTCCAGTGGTGGCAATGGTTTTTCTAGCGGATAGGAATCAAATTCAGTTTGCGAAACTGCAACTACATTTGTCAAATTCAGTTTGCGCTGTGTAGCGACGAATGTCGAGAATGGTCGCTTAGTGCCATTATCAATCACGTATTGGACAGTGTCACCTACTCGGGCAATGATCGTGCCATTCGGATATTTAAACCAAGCAGAATAAAATTTCCAAAAATTATAATTGCCATTAAACACATGCGGCGTGTAGCGGTAGAGCGCAGCTGTAGCAAAATTTTGTAATGTCACTGACTGAGTCGCTGCCACACCATCGTACCCAGAAGTTTTGTTATCAAAAATCACAGTATCGCCTTTTCTCGCAACTCGCACGATAGGCTTGCCAAAGGTTTGGCTTGAGCCATCGACAGCAGGTCCTCGACCCAATCGTACTCCATTGATCTGGGCATTAAAAGATTTCATGAGCGAAGCAGCAGTGCCTAGCCAGCGCGAGCCTTGTGAGTCAAAAGTGCCGAACAGTTGCCTGTAAAATCCGATAAAAATATCGCCGCACGGCTGATCATCTGGGCAGCCAAACCCCACGGCTTTATCTAGAGCATTCTGAAGCTTAGCATCAGAACTAAAAGTCCCGGTAATCAAGCTTTGTTCTTTCTGAAGCATGACAATCATGACTTGCGGATTGAGTCCCCACTTGGTCGACGAATCGTAAATGAGTTCTGCGGCGGTGCGAAGTCTGGTCAAATTTGGCTCAGGATCTTCGAGGCCAACCTTGGTCAGAGAGTCTGGCTCTTTCAATTTGGCGAGAAAATCAGGTGAAGTATTCGCTAGCACCGAACCTTTCAGTTCCAAAAATTTCTGTACGCCTTCAGCTGAGCCAAATGTCCCGACGTCTGAAAATGCTTCGTCTGGAATCAGAAGACCTGGATTGAAAGCAGGGTCCACAGTGCCTTGTGCAGAAACGTCAGCAAACGGAACAAGCAATCCTAGTAGCAAGGCAACTAGAGAAATTTTTGTAAATAAAGATTTCATTTGGTGTCGTTAATTACGGAATCGCCGTTCCTGGAGCTATGACATCGACCTCTACTTGCGGCAGCACTTTCACTTTAGAAAAACTATAGCCTCTCGATAGAAATGCCGTGAGAGAAAGCAGCCGCTTAGTTTGATTTTCTATGACATAGATGCCTGGGTCAATGTCTGATTTGACCAAAGTCCCATCCAGAGGCGCTAGCCAATAAGAGTCATAAGGAAACGGGATGTGCAGAAATTCATCTGATGTAACTTTCACCACTTTCGTAAAAGAGAACTTGCGCTGGCTAAAGACGAAATATGTCACTGGCCGTCGGACTTGGTGATCCATGACGTAAACCAAGGAGCTACCAGTTAATAGTACCATAGTTCCATCTGGTGGCCAGTACCAGTCCCCAGTCGTAAAGCCTGCAACTTCTAGATCAGCCAAAACTTTCACATCGGAAAATTTATAACCCCTAGAACTAAAGACGAGATAAGTCAGCGGTCGTTTCAATTCTTGATTAATCACGTAAACTTGTGGATCAGAAGCAGATTTAATCAAGGTTCCCTCCAGCGGAGGCAACAAATTGCCTGTTTGCACCAAAGATAGCTGGTTATTTGCCTCATTGACTACGTTTGAAGAGACAAAGCCGCGCTGTGCAAAAACAAACGCCGAGACCAGACGCTTCACGCCATTTTCTATGTAATAAATGTCATTAGTGCCGGCCTGTCGGACCAGGGTTCCATCAGGAATCGGATGAGGGATGAGAGCATTTAGAGCATTGATCCTGCCGCTACCTAGAAATCCTTTACAACTACTGCCCAGGCAAGCGGTCTGATTCTGCGCGTCGATGTTGTCCGCAGTTTTAATCAATATATTTCTTAATTCAACATTGGATAAGTTGGGATTCGAAGCTTTCAGCAGAGCTGCTACACCGCTGACTATGGGCGCTGCCATAGATGTACCGGAACCATAAACTAATACATTGTCTGACGGATCATTGGGTAGAAAAGTAGTAGTTAAAATGTGCGTGCCAGGTGCTGTGATGTCCACGCAATTTTTACTAAAATTGGAAAATTTCGCTTTAACATCCATTTCGTCAGAAGCAGCCACACCCAAGACCATGTTCAAACCATTATCCGCACAAACTGGATACATGGAAAACGTATCAAGGTTCAGACCATTCTCAGCCAGATCATTTCCAGCAGCAGCTACGATGAGAACTCCGTGATTATATGCATAAGTAATAGCATTGCTCAGCGTCGAACTAAGCGGAAAGCCTCCCCCACCCAAACTTAAATTTATAATATTTGCATTATGATCAGTAGCCCAGATAATTCCTGTTGCCACAGCATTGACATCGCCTGATCCATCAGGGCCCAGGGCTTTAATCGGCATCAGGTGTACGTTCCAATTAATCCCAGCAATACCTTTGGCATTGTTTGTGATCGCGCCAATCACACCTGCCACCTCTGTACCGTGACCGTTGTCGTCTGAATCTGAATTTGCAGAAATACTTTGATTAGTGATTGAGTTGTATCCATCCACTACTCGCCCGTCATTGAGCTCGATATGGGATGCGTTAATTCCTGGTGCTTTGT
>CAYOPE010000013.1:0-5765 GCA_964405805.1 uncultured Candidatus Saccharibacteria bacterium
TATTTCTTTTGGTCTCATAGTCACCCCGAACCCGGCGCTTCGCGCCACCCTCTCCCGCAAGGGGAGAGGGATAATTTGAGTTAGCTTGCGTCGTCCAATATTGAAATCTATAGATTGTGCGACTATAGTATAACATGTCTTTCGTGTTGCCAGAAGCCCAGTTTAGTGCTATAATTAGTTTGTTAATTAACTAGACGGTAGGTTTCTCTGACCTATCCGTGACATAAGGAATCACATGCTTACGCCAAAAGAGAAAGAGCAAATTATCAAGAAGTTCCAGGTTCATAAAGACGACACTGGTTCTCCGGAAGTGCAGGTCGCGATCCTGACTCGAGAAATCGAGAAAGTCTCCGAGCATCTCAATGAGCACAAAAAGGACAACCACTCTCGCCGTGGGCTTCTGAAAATGGTTGGCAACCGCCGCCGACTTCTTCGCTATCTGAAAGTGGAAGACGAAAAGCGCTGGGACAAGCTGACTGATAAGCTCAAGCTTAACAAATAATTAAGTTCGCATAAGCTGGTTAGCAGAGGTGTTATTTGTTGCCAAGGATTGGCACCAAGTATTACTTCTGGTTTGCCCAGCAAACTGCGACACAAAAAGGTTCTGATATGAAAAAAGGCAAAGTTGCGATTGATCTTGCCGGAAAACCATTTTCAATGGAAACCGGTGTTTTGGCCATGCAGGCCAATGGTTCGGTGCTAGGTAGACTAGGTGATACTGTGGTCCTGGCCACTGCCACGATGAGTAAGACTGTGCGCGAAGGCATGGATTATTTTCCTCTCTTAGTTGACTACGAAGAGAGACTCTACGCTGCGGGCAAAATCAAAGGCAGCAGATTTATCAAACGTGAAGGACGAGCCACTGACGAAGCAATTCTTTCTGGAAGATTGATTGACCGATCTCTGCGTCCGCTTTTTCCCGATGGCATGCGAAATGACGTCCAGGTTGTGGCCACTATATTATCCGTAGATGAAGTTAACGACCCTGACATTGTCGCTATCAATGCTGCTTCTACCGCGCTCGCTGGTTCCAATATTCCATTTGAAGGGCCGATCGCTGCGGTCAGAGTCGGTCGCGTAAATGGCAAATATATATTGAATCCAAATTATAAAGAGCGCGAAGCAGGAGACCTTGACTTGGTGGTTTCTGGCACTGACAAGCACATCATGATGGTGGAAGCAGGAGCCAAACAAATCACTGAAGCAGATATGATTGGGGCGATTAACTTTGCGCAAAAGCATTTGACTGAGCTGATAAACGCGCAGAATGATTTGATTAAGCAAGTATCTGTATCCAAGCTAGAAGTCACTTTGATTTTGCCAGACAAAGACATCTACGCAGAAGTGGAAAAGAATATGTCAGATCTGGAAACTGCTTTGTTTGGGACGTTTGATAAAGAGACTCGCGAAAAGCAGGTAGCTGCTTTGCAAGAGAAAGTTTTGGCGGGATTTGAAGATGACAAGAAGAAAAACGCGAAACTAGCATTTGAAAAACTTCTGAAAAAAGTTATTCGCAAAAATATTCTGGAAAAAGATCAGCGTGTAGATATGCGGCCACTTGATAAGACACGTCCAGTGTCTTGTGAAGTGGGCGTGCTACCTCGCACTCACGGCTCAGCTCTGTTTAATCGCGGCGAAACACAGATTCTCACGACTGTGACTCTCGGCTCTGCCGGTGATGCGCAGATCCTCGATGGCATGGAAGACTTTGATGTGGAGGGAACTGTGAAGCGATACATTCATCACTACAATTTCCCAGGCTACTCAGTGGGTGAAGTGCAGCCGATACGTGGCCCTGGCCGACGTGAAGTGGGTCACGGCGCTCTCGCAGAACGAGCCGTTGAGGTTGTCATTCCTGAAAAAGAAAAGTTTCCGTATACTTTGCGATTAGTCTCTGAAGCACTTGGTTCGAACGGTTCAACCTCTATGGGCAGCACTTGCGGCTCGACATTGGCACTTATGGACGCAGGCGTGCCCATCACAGATATGATCGGCGGTGTGGCCATGGGACTCATACTCGATCCAGCTTCTGGCAAATACAAAGTTCTGACTGATATCCAAGGCATCGAAGATGCCAATGGCGACATGGACTTTAAAGTCACTGGCTCAGAAAAAGGAATCACAGCACTTCAGATGGATAATAAGACGAAAGGCTTGACTGTCGAGATCCTCGACAAGGCTCTAGCGCAAGCGCGCGATGGCCGCATGCACATATTGGACGTCATGAAGAAAACTATAGATAAGCCACGAGCGGAAATGTCTCCGTTGGCTCCGAGGATCGAGACCATGCAGATTAATCCTGAAAAAATTCGCGATGTCATCGGTACTGGTGGAAAAGTGATTAACAAAATTATCGCAGAAACTGGAGTGAAGATCGATATCGAGGACTCAGGTCTAGTCATGGTGGCCTCAAACAATGCTGAAGGCATGAAGAAAGCACTTGATATTATTCACAATCTCACTCGTGAAGTAAAAATCGGCGAAGTTTTCAAAGGCAAAGTCAACCGCATCATGGACTTCGGCGCTTTCGTTGAATTGCCTGGCGGCAAAGATGGCCTGTGTCACATTTCCGAATTATCTTGGTCACGGGTTGGAAAAGTAGAAGACGTGGTCCACATCGGCGATGAACTGGAAGTGAAAGTCGTGGAAATCGACCACATGGGCAGAATCAATCTGTCACACAAAGTTCTTTTACCTCGCCCAGAAGGCGGGACATATGATGAGAGACCGCGCGATAGAGGCCCAAGACATGACAATGGCCACAGTGGTTTTAGACCGAGACATTAGAAACATAAACGACACCGGCATAGGTGTCGTTTTAACATGTTATAATTAAGACGATTTACCGGTTTGACAAGGGGCGGGCGATTTGATATAATGTATGCGTTAATCTCACTGCCTTCTCTTCACCGGGACGGCAGTTTATTTTTATGAAAGCAATCGTTTTTATTGACGGCAACAATTTTTATTTCAAATTGAAGCAATTAGCCTCTCAATTAAAAGGCGTTAGGCCTTTGATGGATTTTAAATATAACTCTTTTTCCGATTGGTTAGTCAAGCCAAATGACTTAGTAGAGGTCAGGTATTATATCGGAGCGATTAAGCGTCAACCCGGCAATGCTAAATCAGAAAAAATGTATGCCGATCAACAGAAACTAATCGCTAAACTGCAAAATCAGAAAGTTTCGATAACACTGGGACAACTCATCCAGCATCCGGACAAAAGTTTTCACGAAAAAGGTGTTGATGTCCGTTTGGCTGTCGAGATGATCAGATTGGCTAAAGAAAACGCCTATGATATGGCATATCTTCTAAGTTCTGATACAGATTTGGTGGCCGCTGTTGAAGAAGTTAAAAGTTTTGATAAAAAAGTTCAATACGTGGGCATTGCAAAAGGTCAATCCTTTGGCTTAACCCAAGCAGCAGATGATGTGCGGTTGTTAAGACCTGAAGATATCGAAATATTTTTACCTGCTTCATTGATATAAAATTTTTTGATATAAAAAGCATGACCGATGAGAAAATAATGGAAAATGAGCCTAAACCAGAAATGAATTCAAGAGATGTTCTTAGATTCTACAATGATCTACAATCATTGGGTGTTCAAATTTGGGTTGATGGAGGCTGGGCTGTGGATGCTCTTCTAGAAAAACAATCTCGTCCGCATAAAGATTTAGATATTGCAATCCAATGGAAAGATGTACCCAAATTGCGCGAAGTACTAAATGCTGATGGATACAAACAAATTAAAGAAGACAGTAAATGGAATTTTGTTTTAGCCGATGATTCTGGACGGGAACTTGATGTCCATGCCTTTATATATGATGAGCGGGGAAATATAGTTGACGGGATCATGTATCCCACAGAATCTTTAGCAGGTAATGGCATGATAGATGGACAGAACGTAAGGTGTATATCGCCTAAGTACATGGTTGATTTTTTGGCTCCCTGGATTCACAAATGGCCCGAGAAATATTTGGACGCAGTCGCGGCCTTGTGTGAGAAATTTGAAATAGAACTACCAAAAGAATACAAAGAGTTCAAAAAATAAGTCGCCAAGTCGGCGGCCCGCCCGCACTGCGTGCGTTCGGGTAAACTTTTTGGTATGATTTGGTTATGTCAGACGAAAAGAAAAAATCAGATTATCAGAAATTTCTAGATGAAAAGCACTCGAAATTTCAGACACCACAATCCATCATTGATGAGGCGGTTTTGAAATTGTCCGGAAAAAAAATTGAAACGCAGGAAAAAATCATCAAAGGTGAAGTCAATGAAGTTTACGATATTAAAACAAAGAATGGCACTGAACTTATAGTCAGAATTGGACGAGGAGATGAAATAGAAAAATCTTTTGCTAGAGAAAAATTTGCCCTAGAAGAATGCCATAAAGTCGGTGTCCCCGTTCCTCAGGTTTTGTCTATGCAGAGCTTGGAAGTTGATGGAGCGATGCTATGTATCTGTATCGAGAACAAGCTGCCAGGAATACCGATGAAGGAGTATCGAGACTGGAAAGATCCTGCCAATAAAGATGAATTGTATAGATTGATGACTAAAGCCGGTGAGGTATTATCACGGATTCATTCTATTCGCGTGAAGGGTTTTGGGCATTTGAATACAGATTGGGAAGGTGAGTACAAATCAGTAATTCAAAGAGTGGAGAGTGATGACGAGATTTCTGAGGATAAAATGATAGAGGTTGCTGTGCGTAATAATTTCGACAAACAAATAGTTATCCGCGCGCTGCAGATTCTGAAAACGCAGTGGCCGAAGCATCCAGTCACTGAAACTCGACTTCTACACCGCGACTATGGAATCAAACACATAATGATCGATAAAGGCGAAATAACCGGCATACTCGATTTTCAAAACGCGGAAGGTGGTGATAGGGCTATGGATTTTGGTTGGTGGGATTTCTGGAATCAGGATCGACACCCGCTTCAGTTTTTAATGGACGGTTATCCTGATAAAAAATTATTTGAGGGTGACTTTGAGATTAAAAAAAATCTTTGGATAATTTATTTAGGACTGAGCTGTCTAGGATATTTCGACAAAGACGAAAACGTAGGCAATGTCGAGTTCTGCAAGGAAAGATTAGTGGAGAGCATTAAACTTTTTTAGTTTATGACTAATCGAATTGCCATCATTGGAATCAGTGCTTCTGGGAAAAGTGTTCTTGCCAGAGAAATTGCCAGTAAAACTGGCCTGCCTCTGGTTCATATGGATCAGTTGTTCTGGAAAGGGAACTGGGAAGCAGTGCCTGAAGCAGAGTATTTGAAAAAGCATCAAGAAATCATACAGCAGGACAAATGGATTATCGAAGGCTATGTCGAAGAAAATATGGCAGACAGATTGAAACGAGCAGATCAAATAATTTATCTAGATTATTCGGGACCAGTGAGTGCTCTGCGTCTGGTTCTCAGATGGCTCAAACATCGAAAGCAAGCACGACCGGAATTACCGAAAGAAGCTTTGGAAGAGTGGAAGCATGAGACTTTCTGGAAAGTCCTTCGACGAAAAGAACGGATCAGGATTGAAAATGCGCTAGAAGCAGCAGGTAGACCACCCGTGATCAGGATTAAATCGCCAAGAGAACTTAAAATTTTTTTGAAAAACTACAAAATTTAAATCGCCAAGTTAGCTCTGCCTCGTCTTTGGCGGGGTTTTTTTGTTGTTGACCACAACGACGTTTTTTGATATTCTGAAATGCTTTAGGAACTTGGTTCCACGAGCAGAAGAAGGAGGAAGTTTGGATCCTTTGAGATGGA
>CAYOPE010000013.1:5775-22774 GCA_964405805.1 uncultured Candidatus Saccharibacteria bacterium
TGTGGGTCTACCCCATCAAGTCCTGCGCAGGCACGCGACTTCAGGAAGTGCCAGTGTACGCGCACGGGATGCAGAACGACCGCAAGTACATGGTCGTGGACGCCGAAACCGGCATGTTCGTGGCACAGCGCGGCAGCGATGGTCTGGGGATTGCCATCCGGACAATGTGTCAGATCATTCCGCAGCAGGTTCGTTCAGATGACTACTTCACACTGACAGCTCCGAACATGCCTTACGCGCGTTTTTGCTCGGATGACTTCGATCCGGGCAACCTGCGGGACGTTCAGGTGTGGAAATTCAGACACTACGGTATCCGCGCAAGCCAGGTTCTGAATGACTGGTTCACGGAATTTCTGGGCCGCGAGCGAAAGGGCAAGTACGAACTCGTGATGATCCCGAAGAAGTTCGAGCGTCGCGCGAAGATCGGTTACTCGCAGTTGCGCTTCGCCGACGCCTACCCGTTCCTCGTCATCTCTGAAGAGTCACTGATCGACCTCAACCACCGGATCGGAAGCCCTGAGCCGTTGCCGATGAATCGGTTCCGGCCGAACATCGTCATCGAGGGCGGTGCTGCTTTCGACGAAGATCGACTCGATCGTTTCTCGATCAACGGCGTGGACTTCGAGGGACAGACGCTGTGCGTCCGGTGTCCGATACCGTGTACGAATCAGGAAACCGCAGTGCTGGGGAAAGAACCCAGTGCGACTCTTTCTCGATATCGGCGCGGTCGGCATCTGCGTACCCGGAACGCTCCGGATGCAAATGGCGTGTACTTCGGGCGGAACTTCAATCATCTCTCGACCGGCGTACTTCACGTCGGTGATCGAGTTAACTGGCAAACCTACGACGAGAGTCGCTGATCCTCACACGTAAACTATGTGTGCGCAGCCGAGCAATCGGCCTGCGCGCACTCTTTTTTTATTAGTCCCCAAGTCGGCGGCTTTTTTGATTGTGCCCAATATGGTATCATCACGATATTGAGGAGGAATTCATGGACTACAATTGGCGTCCGCCGAGTGATGCCGTCACGGGCTGGATGGAAGGCAAGGTCCACCACAGACCGCCGACGCGTCGCGAAGATTTTCGCTACGTGAACCAGCGCCGGAAGCAAGCGTTCTTCCAGGCCTGTCGGCTCGCGGATCCGGACCTGGCTCTCTGGCCTGAGTTCGAGAAGAGGCTGAGAGAGCTGAACCTGCTCTCCTGGTACGTGCAAGGCACGATCTCCATGGAAGTCGCCGGCTTACTGATCGCTGCGCGCAACCGCCGCGTCGGCTCCTGGCTTGCTCGTGGCGAACGGCTCGAGCGTGAAGGGAAAGACCCTCTCAAGCGGCGTCGTTACGTCCGTGCGATGCGCGAGCTTTACGGAGCGATCTTCGAAGCACGCAAGCTTGCTGAGCGTCGTCGCTTCGTGAAAGTCGCAAGCTCGATGTACGCAGGGCAATAGTTGAGAATCATCACCTTTCGTCTGACCCGCGGGTCCATTTGGAACAGTACTTGTTCCTTGGGCCCGCGGTTTTTTTGTTGTTGACCCGGACGACAGTATTTGTTACCATCCCATGATACCTAGGGAGGAGTTATGAAATCGATTGTAGTCGCTGCTCTCTGTATGGTGGGATGTAGCGTGGCCATGGTCTCAGCGCAGGCGCGACGTTCTGTCATGCCGGGAGTTGAGTACCCGCTAGATCCGCTCTCTCAGCGCACTATCGCGAAGGACTGGCAGAAGTGCGGCGAGTACTTCGCACTGCCAACAGGCTGGCATGAGCCGACTGCTGGCAAGTACGCGGGTATATACTTCGAGGTCAGACTGGGACCAGGGCCGAGAGAGTTTGGTGCGGCCACCATGGGCCAGGACAAATTCATCACGATCATTGATGAGTCGAGAAAGCAGCCGACCATCACTTACTCTGGCCCGCTGAACAGATTTGATCCGCTGCAATTTCATTGGACGGTGAGGATCAGTTCAGAAGGCTACAAGCAGTCCCAGCCTTGCTTGCCCCTGCCCAAGATCCGGGTTTAGTGATCCCGGGTCAGCAGACACCACAGCGCACCGCTCGAGAGTTCGAGCCGTGCGCTTTTTTAAACAAAAAGGGGCATCGACCATGCGGTCGACGCCCTCGAATTCCGTTTTTCCCTAGAAGCCTTGAGGTTTACTTGCAGAGTCTGAGCAGTTCTGCTCGTAGTCGCTCGCAGATCTCCTTGCCCTGGGCTGTAGCCGTGTATTGTCGCTGCCTGGCTTGATTGCCCTCGCCCCATGACGCGGTTACCAGGCCTTCTTTTTCGAGTCGATGGAGAATGGTGTACACGCCGCCGATCCGCTGCTGCCCACGGATAGAGAGCAGCCACTGCTGGATTTCGTACCCGTACTTCATGCCGTGATGTGCTACAGCAGCAAGGACCGCGACTTGCACGAACTGCCACCGAATCACGCTAACTTTTTTGGCCATGATTCACTGTCTCGTCTTTCTTCAGCGCTTCCTGGATGGCCATGCGAAGGATGTAGGAGATCTTGCCCCTGGTGTGTGCTTGGAGTTGCTTTCGAAGATCTTGCAAGAAGTTCGAATCTTCGACGCGCGGCTCGATGTTCACGATCATGCCAAGACCGGGACTCAGCAGGTCGACTCCGGTGACGCGACTGTACGTGATCGTTCGTGTATCACCGTCCTGATGCAGGACGCAGGTGATCTCAGCATCATTCGTATAGATCACGCGTGCTGCTTCTGCTTTACCGGCGAAGACGCGTGTGAGCAGGTCGCCCTTTTTGACTTGCGAGAAATCAAACAGGCTCATATCATCCTCCTGTGGATCAGTTATCATAACAAAGAATGCTTACATCGCCAAGGCAGCAGGTTTTTTGGTAAGATAGAGTCATGAAGCTTATTTTATCAGCACTCTTTGCTGCTATTGTAGTCACAGTATTCATCATTTACACTGGGAAATTTCGCGACAGGAAGATCCGCGAAGCGCTTTTGAAATTTAAAAAAATTCCTGATGTCATGAAGGGCCTGGATCCATTTACTTTTGAACTTTGGGTCAGGCAGTTGTTTCTAAACATCGGCGCAGATGCGGCTTTGTCAAAGCGAGAGCACAAGACGGGATTTGATCATGGCATCGATGTGGTCGTGAAGTACAAAGGCCAGAAAATCTGCGTTCAGTGCAAAAAATATTATTTCAAACACATGGTAGGAGAGACTGTGCTGCGAGATTTGTATGGCGCCAAGTTTCATGGAGGTTTCGACAAAGCTATAATCGTCACGACTAGTTCATTTACCAGAAGAGCTCGAGAATGGGCATCTGGGAAAAAAGATATAATCCTCATAAATGGCGCTTTGCTTGAGAAAATTCAAAACGAACCGCATCACCTGAACCAATTGCTAGATGCAGTGTAGGCGATTGAGTTTGCGACTTGCCTTGATTGCTGCCGGTTTGGTATAGTGAAGGCAGAACTTACGTTTTTTGAAACAAATTAACCCATAAATATGAAGAAATTGACAGCAGGTCTGGTTGCGGTTGTAGTATCACTAGTCATGCCACTGAGTATGGCTTTAGCTGATGAAGTAGTAAATAATTTAGATGTTTCGATCGATGCGGCACCCGAATCCGCGACTATCACATCTGGCGGTAGCATTAACGTCGGATACTTTATCAATCCGACTAATGGTCCAGCTCATGGTGAGGGAGTAAATGGATGTAACGTGGATGCTTCACATTCGGCAACCCTGACAATTACCCCACCTGCTAATGTCACGGTGAATGGTGGTAGTTCAGCGCAGCTTACTTACACAACTTGTAACACGACGCAATCAGTTTCATTTAGCTCGAGCACACCTGCTACATACAACCTAAATGGCGGAGGCGCTTACAGTATGAGTGGCGGCTTAACTGGTAGTAGCTGGATTGTAAATACAGCATCTTTTCATTTGGTAGTACTTCCACCAAACGCTCCTCCTGACGTGACACCGCCTGTGATTACTCCGACTGTGGATGGTACTCTAGGAAACAATGGTTGGTATGTCAGTGATGTACAGGTTTCATGGTCTGTGTCGGACGACGAGTCAGCCATCAGTTCCTCGACTGGCTGTGACACTGTTTTGGTTACAGCTGATACGACTGGCACTACTTATACTTGTCAGGCGACAAGTGCAGGAGGCACTAGCTCTCAGTCCGTGACAATCAAGAGAGATGCCACAGCTCCAGAAATTTCTCTAGTATCTACATATACAAATGAAGCTGATTATGTTCAGGGAACTTGGACGAACGAAGACGTCTCAGCAAATTTTCTCTGTGAAGATGCGACATCTGGTCCTGTCAGTGCCAATGACATAGAGGTCCTCAGTACAGAAGGCGCGAATCAGGGAATCACTGGTAACTGTCAGGACCTGGCTGGCAATACTTCTTCGGATTCCACGAGTGTCACGGATGTGGACATTGATAAAACTGCGCCAACAGCCTCAGCAGTAGCGCTCCCAGCTCCAAATGTTAATGGCTGGAACAATACTGATGTCACTGTTTCTTTTCAGGGTTCAGATGCGTTGTCTGGAATCGCATCCTGCAGCCCAGATGTTGTCCTCTCTGCCGAAGCAGCAGGACAGTCGGCTTCAGGCACCTGCACTGATAACGCGGGAAATGTCAGCGACACTGCGACAGCGGACAATATAAATATCGACAAAACTAATCCTGGAATAACGATCACAACTCCGGCTGGTGGGGCGGCTTATACTCTGAACCAAGCAGTGACTGCAAGCTATGCATGTACTGATGCTCTTTCTGGTGTCGCTTCCTGCGTAGGCAATGTGGCGAACGGCGCTGTTGTAGCTACTAATGTCTCAGGTCTGTATCACTTTACTGTGAATGCGACTGACAATGCTGACAATCACTCGAGTGCCACAAATGATTATAGTGTAGGCTATCATGCCTTTGGTGGATTTAATACTCCACTTTCTATCGCTTCTAAGGATTTTAAAAAGACCAGTACGATTCCGGTGAAGTTTCAGTTGTTTGATTTCTTCGGTAATCCATACAGCGGCGCTGTCGCCACTCTGAATGTATGTACAGGAACTGTGCTGACATGCTCTGTCCCTGCCAAACCAAGCGGAAGCTCCAACACTGGAAATCTTTTCCGCTACGACCCATCAGCTAAGCAGTATATCTACAATCTCTCTACGAAGTCTCTTGGCGCGATAGGCAGCAACACACTGATCTTGACGCTTGACGGCACTACGCAGGCGCCCGTGATCTTTATGATTAAGTAATTTAAATCAAAAAAAGCCCTTGTCTAAAAGGGCTTTTTTTGTTAGATATAATTGTTGCCGCTTTTTTGGCAGCAAAAAAGCGGCGGAAAAAACTGGCGACACGGCAAAAATTATCCAGAATTCTTAGCTCGCTTATTCTCACATGCGGTTCAGAAAATGCCTAATCGGCATTTTTTCACCGCCGCCGTTCGCGTCGAATTCTGACAAAATTTTTGCAAGTGTCGCAATAAAATATCAGCTACTATATAATGTTGACATGTTTCAAGTACAAAAGAAAGATTCTAAGACCAAAGCTCGGACAGGAGTGATTGAGACTGCGCACGGGAAAGTGCAAACGCCTGTGTTTTTGCCTATTGGAACAAAGGGTGCCATCAAGGCTATCGCGGCGGAAGAACTGAAATTCTGGGGCGCTGAGATGATCCTAGCTAACACTTATCATCTTTGGCAGCGGCCAGGGGATGCGTTGATCGCGAAAGCTGGTGGCCTTCATAAATTTATGAACTGGAAAGGCGGAATTTTTACTGACTCTGGCGGCTTTCAGGTTTTTTCACTTGGTAAAATGGTCAAGGTGACAGATCAGGGAGTGAAATTTCAGTCAGATGTAGATGGCTCCACGCACGTTTTGACTCCAGAGCTTTCTGTCCAGATCCAGCTAAACCTCGGCTCTGACATTGCGCTTGTTCTAGACGAATTTCCAGAAGCAGAGGCTGAGAAAAAGATTGTGAAAGCCATGGTTGAGCGAACGACAGCTTGGGCTAAGCGTGCAGTGGCTGAGCACAAAAAACTTTTGGCGCAATCGATCAATGCCGGACAAATGCAATGGGGAATTGTGCAAGGAGCAATTTTTAAAGATTTGCGAAAGCAGTCAGCAGAAGAAATTCGTGCGCTTGATTTTCCCGGCTACTGCATTGGCGGTGTAGCCAACGGCGGCGAATCTGCGGAACTCATGTATCAGGCTGTGAATTTTTCCATTCCGCACTTGGAAGAAGAAAAACCTCGGCATCTGTTGGGAGTCGGTACTCCAGAACAGATTGTAAACGCAGTGGCCCTGGGCTGTGATAGCTTTGACTGCGTCATCCCGACTCGTGAAGCTCGCCATGGCAAATTTTATGTTAATCTCAAGCTGCAAGATGGTGATGGCTACTTTACCATGAATATTTTACTTGAAAAATTTAAAGAAGATTTTACCCCGATTGATAATGCTTGCGATTGCTATGGTTGTAAAAACTATACGCGCGCCTATATCCGTCATCTGTTTATGTCCGAAGAGCCACTTGGTATCAGGCTTGCGACCATGCACAATTTGCGATTTTATCTCAACTTGATGCAAAGAGTTCGAGATAGCATTGAAACAGAAAAATTCGACCAGTTACTCAAGGTTTACAAAGATCGAACCTCTATGCTATAGTAATTTGATTTGGCAAGCGCCAGATCAGGAGGATTACTAGGGTGTCCGAAGAGGCTCAGACTTTCAACTTTGGCACGCGCGAGGATCGCGCCATGTCCGCAGTCCACTTCGATCTGCGAGGATCGATGAGCAAGCCGGGTTCGGATCGGATCTGCGGATCCATCAACCAACAGCTCGAACGCGGAATTTCGCGCTACGTCTTCGATCTGACGGACCTCAAGCACGTGCATCCGGAGTTCTACATCCATCTGCTGATGCTCGGGGCCAAGGTGAATCAAGCCCGGGGCAAGATCATGATTTTCGGTTTCCGAAACGACACGTTGCGACCACTGCTCGTGGTGGCGGGGAACGTCGGTTTCCTGGAGCATCTCGAGATCGTACCGAATGAGCTGGTGGCGCGGCGGATACTCACCCAGCTGCGGGACGATGTCGAGCGCTCGGGCACGACCGAAGTGAAGTAGGCCGTCGTGCCTACTGCTAAGCCTGGTTCGTTTGTTGCTACTTTAAGAACGACGAACCAGGCTGGAGTTTTTGTGCTATAATGAGTTCTAGAAAGGACAACGCATCCAGTATAGGAAATCCTATGCATCCAGCGTTGTACAAATATATGAAGAAACAAGAAAATGGTTTAATGGACAAAATTATCTCGCTTGCGAAAAGGCGGGGTTTTATTTTTCCTGGATCAGAAATTTACGGCGGGCTGGCTAACAGCTATGACTACGGGCCACTGGGCGCTGAGCTTTTTAATAACATTCGAAATCTGTGGTGGAAGAAGTTTGTGCAGCAGCGAGATGACATGGTTGGACTCCGAGGGCCGATCATCATGAACCCAAAAGTCTGGGAAGCATCCGGACACATCAAAAATTTTACGGATCCTCTGGTGGAATGCAAAATTTGTCATCAGAGATTGCGCGCAGACAAGCCAAATGAGATCGCCGAGCACGAAAAAACGCATGCTGGCAAGAAAGTAGAGTGGACTGAGCCGAAAAATTTCAATTTACTTTTCAAAACATTCATTGGCACCACGGAAGATGCCAAGTCCACCGCTTATCTGCGAGGCGAGACAGCGCAAACCATGTTTACGGATTTCAAATTGGTTCAGGAGACTATGCGACGTAAACTACCATTTGGAATTGCTCAGATCGGCCGATCTTTCCGAAACGAAATCACGACTGGCAACCTCATTTTTCGTATGAAAGAATTCACCATTGCGGAATTGGAATACTTTGTTAAACCAGGAGAGGATGAAGCAGCTTTTGAGTCCTGGCTGAAGTACCAGCAAGAGTTTTTTTCTGAGCTGGGACTTAAAAAAGAAAATTTTAAAACCGTAGAACTACCCAAAGATGAACTGGCTCACTATTCCAAGCGCACGGTGGATACTTATTACAAATTCCCATTTGGTTGGGATGAAATTGCTGGTCATGCTAACCGCACTGACTATGATTTGAAGAACCACATTGAACTTTCTGGTGCCAATCTCCGTGTGAAAGACGAAGCTACAGGTGAGGAGTTTATACCTTACGTGGTAGAGCCAACTTTTGGCTTGGATCGAATTACTTTGGCAGTTTTGATTGACGCTTATTCTGAGTCAGAAGCCAGATCTGGCAAAGAAGATGCTGTGCATGAGACAGAAGTGACTTTGAAATTACCCAAAGCCTTAGCTCCGATCAAGATCGCGGTGCTGCCGCTGTCGAAAAAAGATGAGCTAACTGGTCCGGCTATGGAAATTTTCCACGATTTGCAGAAAAACTGGATGTGTCAGTATGATGAGACAGCATCGATTGGGAAAAGGTACCGCAGACAAGATGAAATTGGCACGCCTTATTGCGTAACTGTTGATTTTGAGACTGCGAATGACAAGTCAGTCACAGTGAGAGACAGAGATACTATGCAGCAGGATCGCGTAAAAATTAGCGAATTGGTTGAATATTTTAAAGAGAAGTTGAGTTAACTCCCCTCCTTTTAAGGAGGGGCTGGGGGAGGTCATAATCTGTGACAAGACCCCCTCTTAATCTCCCCCTTAAAAGGGGGAGAAAAACCCATGTCGATCCATTCCATCTACACCAAAAAAGTTCTCAAAAATGGCCTGACGCTTTTGACTGTGCCTATAGAGACCGCATCGTCGATCACGATGTCGATTTTTGTCAAAGCCGGCAGCCGCTATGAAGAGCAGAAAATCAATGGCATTTCACATTTTCTCGAACATTTGCATTTTAAAGGGACGAAAAATTATCCGACTGCGAAAAAATTATCAGAAACCGTAGACTCGATCGGCGGGGAATTCAACGCCAACACTGGAAAGGAGCATACGCAGTATTTTATTCGCGCAGCGTACGAGCATTTGCCACTCGTTTTCAATGTCCTGACTGACATGCTTCAGAATCCGCTGTTCGATGAAAAGGAAATGGAGCGCGAGAAGGGCGTGATCATCGAAGAGATCAATATGTACAAGGACAATCCTCAGATTCACGTGGAGTCTTTGTTTGAAGAAACTCTCTGGCCTGAGACAGCACTTGGCCGCGACATCGCAGGCTCTGCTGAAGTTATCCGATCAGTAAAGCGTGCAGACATCGTGGCTTATCGCAACAGATTTTATCAGCCAGGAAACATGATTATCGCGATTTCTGGAAAATTTGACCAGAAACAGCTTGAGGATTTGGTAGAAAAGCATTGGTCGCATGTGCCGAGTAAAAAATTTGGCAACTTTAAATCTGTTGTAGAAAAGCAGTCGCAGCCTCGGCTGTCAGTGGAAAACAAAGTCACTGAGCAGGCGCACATGGTCGTGGGCTTTAATGCCTATGCTTATAAACATAAAAATAATTATCCACTGCGAATTTTATCAACTGTCCTGGGTGGTGGCATGAGCTCACGAATGTTTCTTCGGATTCGCGAGCGACTCGGATTGGCTTATTATGTTTCCACATCTTTTAACAACTACTTAGACACTGGAGACTTTCTCGTCCAGTCAGGTCTGAAAGTCGCGTCAGCGCCGCAGGCACTTGAAGTGATTTTGGATGAACTGCGAAAAGTTCGAGATCAGGGAATTGCGAGCAAAGAGCTAAAGAAAGCTCAGGAATACATCAAAGGCAAAATCGCGCTGGCCATGGAAGACCCGCATGATAAACTTGAGTGGTATCTGGGTCAAGAAGCATTTAACGGCCGTGTAAAAACCATTAAGCAAGCATTTGAAGAGCTGGACAAGGTTACCGTAGATCAGGCAAACAAAGTCGCGCAGGATCTGATCAGAAATGATCGCCTGAACATGGCCCTCATTGGTCCGTTTAAGGACAAGACGATTTTTGAAAAGAAACTTAAACTCTGACATAACATGCGAATAATTTCTTGGAACGTAAATGGAATAAGGGCTGTGCACAAAAAAAGTTTTTTTGTGCCGTTTATAAAAAAATATAAGCCAGATGTCTTGTGCTTACAGGAGACGAAGGCGCTAGAGCATCAGAGCGAGGTTGATTTGCCAGACTATGAAGAATATTGGAATTCTGCTACCAAGCCTGGCTATAGTGGAACAGCTATTTTTACTAAACGCAAGCCCCTTTCTGTGATCTTGGGTCTCCCAGAAAAAATTGCAAAAAAATACGGCCTCAATGACGATAAATACGGTGACCCGAATACCGAAGGCAGAGTAACTACGGCTGAGTATAAAGATTTTTATGTTATAAGTGTTTATACTCCAAATGCAAAAGATGATCTTTCGCGGATTCCCCTTCGCCACAAAAAATGGGACCCGGCATTCTTGGAATATGTAAAAGAATTAGAAAAGAAAAAACCGGTAATTTTTTCTGGAGACCTGAATGTAGCACACACGCCAGACGACCTAGCCCGTCCAAAAGAAAATGATGGCAAAAAAGGCTTCACTAAGGAGGAGCGAGAAGGTATAGATAAAATTATTTCCGCTGGTTTCGTGGATACTTTTCGCATTTTCACGAAAGGCCAGGGGCACTACACTTGGTGGACACATTTTGCCAATGCTCGGGCGAGAAATATTGGTTGGAGAATTGATTATATTTTTGTAAGCGGGAAACTTGCCAAAAAAGTAAAGTCAGCCAAGACCCTCCCCGAAGTTCTAGGCTCTGACCACTGCCCGGTTTTGATAGAAATTTAAATACCGCAGGTAAACAACAGCATTGACAAAAGCCCTAAAAAGGAGTATAATTAGACATTGTGCTAAGTAAGCAATAGCCATATAATGACCTTATGAATAAAGATCACGAGACCATCAATATTTCCACTGTCACGATTTTGAAAATTGTCGCGCTCGGTCTTTTGCTTTGGTTTATGTGGGTGGTGCGAGATGTGCTGCTGGTGTTTCTGATTTCAATTATCATTTCTTCAGCCATAGACCCTGTGGCGGATTTTCTGTATAAACGTCGAGTGCCCAGAAGCCTAAGCGTGCTGGTTGTCTATATTTTAGTTTTTGGCCTGATTGCGCTGGTCGGATTTCTCATTGTGCCGCCACTTTCGACTCAGTTCGAAGCGATCCGTGGCGCTGATGTCTATCAGTCGTTCGTATCGAAAATCGGAGTTTATCGTGAAAGCCTGAGTCACTCTACTCTAGGTCAGTCTATTAACAACAGCATCAAAGACTTGGCGAATAATTTCGGTAGTACCCTCTTCAGCACGACCAAAGGAGTACTCACCGGAATCGTTTCTGTGATTACCATTCTAGTCATTTCTTTTTATCTGACCATCGAAGAAAACGGCATGAAAAATTTTATCAAGCACCTAGCGCCATACAAGCATCAAGCATACGTCATGAAGCTGACAAACAAAATTCAGCGAAAAATGGGCGCATGGCTGCTTGGTCAAATTATTTTGTCGGCTGTGATTTTCGGACTGGTGTTTATAGGTCTGACTATTTTAAAAGTTCAGTATGCATTAGTTTTAGCTTTACTTGCTGGCTTATTTGAAATAGTGCCACTCATCGGACCATTTATTTCCGGTA
This sequence comes from uncultured Candidatus Saccharibacteria bacterium, assembly GCA_964405805.1. Taxonomy (GTDB): domain Bacteria; phylum Patescibacteriota; class Doudnabacteria; order UBA920; family O2-02-FULL-48-8; genus CAYOPE01. Next base: position 17,393 of record CAYOPE010000013.1, read on the forward strand.
CGATCGGAGTATTTTTCGCTTTCATCCAGAGCCCTGGTCTGGCTCTAGCTGTTCTGATTTTATGGGTCATCACTCAGCAGCTTGAGACACATATTATCGTCCCTGTGGTAATGAGTAAAAGTGTGGGACTAAATCCGGTACTTGTGATTTTGGGAATTCTAATCGGCGGCACTCTCGGCGGCATGGTCGGTGCTTTGATTGCGGTTCCAGTTATGAGTGGAGTTTCAGTATTCGTGGAAGATCTTATGGAAGGAGAAATGGGTCAGGCTTAGGCTTTTTTATGCCCGCCTCGCCTCGACAGCGAGTCGAGGCTGGGCTATAATAAACAAGCCTGAATAAGGCTTTTTTTGTAATCTACGAACTACGAAATGGTACGAAAATACGAAAAGAATAATGCAAGTTCGTACTTTCGTAAAAATTCGTAATTTCGTAGAAAGCGAATAACTATGGATACAGTAAGTGAGCGCAAAAAATTCTATATAACCACGCCGATTTATTATGTAAATGATAAACCGCATATTGGTCATGCCTACACAACTATTGCCGCGGACGTTTTGGCGCGCTTGCATCGGCAGATCGGGGATGAAACTTTTTTTCTGACTGGCACAGATGAGCATGGAGCAAAGATTGCAGAAGCTGCAGAGAAAGCGGGAAAAAAACCAAAAGAATTTGTGGACGAAGTCTCAGCGAAATTTTCTTTTGCCTGGGACCAGCTGGATATTTCCAATGACAAATTTATCCGTACAACTGATTCCGAGCACCAGGAAGCTGTGGCGAAATTTCTGGAAGTGCTGAAGGCATCGAGCAAGCTTTACGAAGGCGACTATGAAGGCTTGTACTGTGTCGGCCACGAAGCGTTTATAAAAGAAAGTGATCTGGTAAACGGGCTTTGTCCTGATCACAAGACCAAGCCGCAGCTGATTAAAGAAAAAAACTGGTTTTTCAAGCTTTCTGATTATCAGAAACTCGTGGAAGAAAAAATTCAGACCAATGAACTGATCATCGAACCGGAAACTAGACGTAATGAAGTCTTGTCTTTTATCAAACAAGGTCTTGAGGACATTGCCATTTCGCGACCAAATGTGAAATGGGGAATTCCTTTGCCTTGGGACAAAACTCAAACAGTGTACGTCTGGGTCGAAGCACTTTTCAATTATTGTTCTGCGATTGGTTACGGGAAAGATGAGGAAAATTTTAAGAAATTCTGGCCAGCGGATGTGCAGCTCATGGCCAAAGACATTATTAAGTTTCACTGCATCATCTGGCCAGCTTTGCTTTTAGCGATCGGCGAGGAAATTCCAAGTAAGATTGTTGCACATGGATTTTTTACAGTGGCTGGTGAAAAGATGAGTAAGACAGTGGGCAATATCATTGACCCAAATGACTGGGTGGCTAAGTACGGCGCAGATGCTGTCCGGTATTTCCTGCTTCGCGAAGTGCCTTTTGGTCAGGACGGAGACGTTAGTGAAGAAAAGCTTAAGGCACGTTTCAATGGAGATCTAGCCAACGGTCTGGGCAATTTGTTTTCTCGAACCACGAACATGATCGAAAAATATTTGGACGGGCAGATCGAGGACTTCGCTGATTCACCGAAAGACTTGTCCCAAGCCTGGGAAGCTTTTTATGGACTCGATTTTTCCGAAGGTCTGACTTTGATCTGGAAAGAAATTGCTTGGGCGAACAAATTGATTGATGATGCTAAGCCTTGGGAGCTGGTGAAGACCAATCCCGAGAAAGTAAAAACATTGTTGCTAAGCCTAGCAGCATTGCTTTTGGAAATTGCTCAGAAACTTTCGCCGATCATGCCGGATACTGCGCAGAAGATAAAAGAAATTCTAGAATCAGGTGATATAAAAAAACCTGAACCGCTATTTAAGAAAATATAATGCGAAATGGATGCGAAATCATATGCGAATAATGCGAAAGTCGAGCGCTTTAGTGGATAAAAATAAAGTAATATACGCAGAGTTATCTTATGAGGTTAATTCAGTTTTGATTAAAGTCAGAAAAGAGCTGGGACAGTTTTGTAACGAAAAGCAATTTTGTGATGGAATAGAACAAGAGTTTAAGGTCCGTGGAATTAGCTACGAGCGAGAAAAAATATTGCCTGAAAGTTTTGCTGGTGAGAAATCTGGTAGAAATCGCGTTGATTTTATTGTAGAAGGCAAAATTCTGCTCGAAGTTAAAGCCAAGCAGTTTGTCACAAAAGAAGATTATTATCAAACCCAAAGGTATTTAAATGCTTTAAAGTTAAAGCTTGGGATACTAGTAAATATGCGAAGATATTATATTCAGCCAAAAAGGGTTATTAATTATAACCTTTCGTAGATTCGCATATCAGTTTCGTAATTTTCGCACTATGCTATTTGACACTCACACCCACGTCAATTTCGCAGCGTTCAAAGATGATTGCGAGGAAGTCGTGAAAAGATCGCTGCAAGCAGAAACTTGGATGATAAATGTCGGCACACAGACTGACACGTCCAAGGCTTGTGTAGAATTGGCAGAGAAATTTCCGCAGGGAGTGTATGCCGCGATTGGTCTCCATCCCGTGCACACTTACGCGCAAATGCTGGATGAAGAGGAGTCGCATTTCCAGTCGCGAGCTGAAGAGTTTGATCCGGCAGTGTACGAAGCCATGTTGAGCGAGAAAGTCGTGGCAGTGGGCGAGTGCGGCCTGGATTATTTTCGCTTACCAGCGGATCAGGATCCAGAAAAGATTAAAAAAATCCAGAAAACAGAATTGATCAAGCAGCTCGAGTTTGCGAAAAAGCACAACTTGCCAATCACTTTTCATTGTCGAGACGCTTATGAAGATTTACTCGAAATTTTGAAAAGCGAATACGATGGCAAGCCAGGCGTGATTCATTCCTTCACAGACACTTGGGAAACTGCGAAGAAATTTCTGGATCAAGGATTTTATATTGCACTGAACGGCATTTTGACTTTTGACAAAACAGGCAAGCTTGCCGAAGTAGTTAAGAACACGCCTGTTGACCGACTTCTGATCGAGACGGACGCGCCGTATCTGACTCCTCCGCCATTTCGTGGAAAAAGAAATGAGCCCAGTTATGTCCAGTATGTGGCGAAGAGGGCGGCTGAAATAAAAAAAATCGACCTTGCTGAGGTCGGAAACCAAACTTTTGAGAATGCTTGCAGGCTATTTAAAATAGCGAGACCGACGAACCCTTAGGAGGGCTCGTCGGCTACGTACGGAGCGATGCGCAGTCTGCGCAGAAACCGTCGGTCGTTGGCGGTGATTTCGTAGACCCTTTTTTGTCGAGAGGGCGATGCCGGAGATGCGATAGGTTCGTACTCGATCATCACAGCAAATGCCTCGAAATCAGGCCTGTTGATTTTGAAATCGGCATAGCGCGTAAACCAGTTGCTGTACTCTGGTGTACCGTTGTACCGAAACAGCACTGATTCGAAGCGCCCGGCGTATTCGCTGAAGGCATTGCTGTGGCAGGGCCGGTTGGCCCCGGATTCCTTCATGAATACGCAGCGAGCTACGAGGGTCACTGCCTTGCCGGTTTCTTTTCTGATCAAGGCCAGCAGGACACCGATATCGGAAGTTCGTCGGTTTTCGAGTAGACGGAGGACTTGCTCGTATCCCATTCTTAGAATTTCGCCTTCTGTACGTTCTTGAAGTGTTACGGCCATGAGATCCTCCTACCAATGTGAAAATATTTTAGCAGTTTATCAAATCGCTAGCAAAATGCTAGAATATGTAAGCAATGGAAACTTACGATCACAAAGAAATAGAGAAGAAGTGGCAAGCGGCTTGGGAGAAAGACGAACTGCACAAAGCTTCGGATAAGCCGAAAAAGAAGCAGTATGTTTTGGATATGTTTCCGTATATCTCGGGAGCTGGTTTGCATGTTGGCCACCCAGAAGGCTATACAGCAACTGATATCTATAGCCGATACTTGCGCATGAATGGTTTCGATGTCCTACATCCCATGGGCTGGGACGCATTTGGTTTGCCTACGGAAAATTTTGCCATCAAGTCAGGGATCCCTCCGCAGGAATCAGTGAAAAAATATGCTGATAGATTTAGGCAACAGATCAAATCTTTCGGGTTTTCTTATGATTGGTCACGCGAGGTGAACACTTCGGATCCGGATTATTATAAATGGACGCAATGGATTTTTTTGCAACTGTATAAAAAAGGTTTGGCTTATAAAAAAGAAGCTTACGTAAACTGGTGTCCGAAAGACCAGACTGTTTTAGCAAATGAACAAGTAGTAAACGGATGCTGTGAGCGGTGCGGCACGGAAGTAGTGCAGAAACTTTTGTCCCAGTGGTTTTTTAAGATTACAGATTTTGCTGAGCGCTTGCTGGATGGTTTAGAGCAAGTCGACTGGCCAGAGCCGATCAAGCTCATGCAGAAAAATTGGATCGGCAAATCCGAAGGCGCTGAGATCGAGTTTCCAATTGCAAATCCAAGAATGAAACGGGTTGTAATATTGCACGGTCGAAACGGAACACCTGATAATTATGTTTTTCCTTGGCTCAAAAAATCTTTGGAAGCTAAGGGTTTTGAAGTGCAATTGCCAACACTACCAAATACTGACGAACCTGATGACCAGGAGCAGGCAGATTTTGTTCAGAAAAATTGTGAGCTTGATGAAAATACCGTAATTATCGGAATGTCATTTGGCGGCGTGGTTGCGCTAAGGCTTTTAGAACGCGGGATAAAAGTTCATGGTGCCATATTGGCTGCTACCCCCATCAGCGGTAAGTATCTTGACGGTAAGGTCCGAGCTAGTGTGACTCAAGCTGTGCAGCATGGCTTTGATTATACAAAAATCCGTAAATATGCGGATTATTTTAAAGTGCTGTTTGATTCAACTGATACAGTTGTTCCACAAGAAGACGGTCAGATTTTGGCCAAGAACTTAGGAACTATTTGCCAAGTTTTTGGGGGTCAAGCCCCTCATTTTTCAGGTGAACAAGAGCCGGCGATCCTTGACGCTCTCTTGCCAAACATCAAAGTTTTCACGACCCGACCTGATACTTTATATAGCGGAACATTTTTGGTGGTAGCACCAGAGAGTCCGTACGTACAAAGCCGAAAAGGGATGTCAGAAAACAAGAAGGAAATCGAAGCCTATCTGGAAGCTACGAAAAAGAAAACGGAGCTTCAACGCACGGCTCTGGAAAAAGAAAAAACAGGAAAATAAATTTCAAAAAATAATTACTTTTGCCTCGCAATATAAATTTCATAACTACTAATTTCCCCATTTAACACTATGGAAGCTCACGTGCAAACTCACCATGCTGACCGCCACGCAAACATTAAGCTAAAAGACGGTTTATGGGCTGGCTTCACAGCCGGAATATTTAAAGCCATCGTCGTTTGCATGACCAGCTTAATTA
>CAYOPE010000013.1:22784-25367 GCA_964405805.1 uncultured Candidatus Saccharibacteria bacterium
CGGACGGTTCTGGAAGAAGAAAAAACAGGAGTCGAGCTGAAGGGGCTAAAAGTTATAAATCCTGGCACCAAAGAAGAGATTCCAGTCTGGATCGCTGACTTTGTCTTGGCTAGCTATGGCACTGGAGCGGTATTTGCTGATGCTCATGATGAGCGCGATTTTGAATTTGCGAAAAAGTACAAAATTCCTCTGAAGACAACTTTGAAGCCGAAAGATGGCAGTAATGACAAAAAAATCCGCAATTTGGAAGTTTGTTTTACAGAAAAAGGAATTTTGTACGACTCGGAAGAGTTTTCAGGCATGATTTCAGAAGAAGCAATTCCGAAGATTGGTAAAAAATTCGGAAAGCTCGTCACTAAGTATAAATTACGCGATTGGCTGGTGAGCCGTCAGAGATACTGGGGAGCGCCGATTCCGATTATTTATTGCGAAAAGTGCGGAATGCAAGCAGTGGCAGAAAAAGATTTGCCAGTTCTGTTACCCACTGATGTAGACTTTTTGCCCACAGGCGAGTCGCCGATTGCTAGATCCAAGTCTTTTCACAAAGTAGAATGTCCGAATTGTGGCGGAGAAGCCAAGCGAGACTCAGACACTATGGACACATTTGTGGACTCTTCTTGGTATTTTTTCCGCTTTACAGACCCGCATAATGATCGAGAATTCGCTAATAAGAAAAAAATACAAACATGGCTGCCAGTAGATACTTATGTCGGGGGCGCTGAGCATGCAGTATTGCATTTGTTGTATGCTAGATTTTTTACCAAAGTCTTGCATGATTTTGGTTTTATCGACTTTGAAGAACCTTTCCTCAAATTGCGCAATCAAGGACTCATCCTGGGTCCTGATGGCGAAAAAATGAGTAAGTCGCGAGGCAATGTCATCAATCCGGATGAAGTGATTGAACAATATGGCGCTGACTCATTTCGAATGTACGAAATGTTCATGGGGCCTTTGGAAGATGCGAAACCCTGGGCGACTAAAGGCATTGTGGGTTTGAAAAGATTTTTGGACAAAGTGGCACGCTTTGCTTGTCATCCTGAGCGAAGCAAAGGATCTCACATTCACAAGCTTATCAAAAAAGTCAGCTCTGATATTCAGAATTTTAAATTCAATACAAGCATCGCGGCTTTCATGGAATTTTTGAACGACAATAAAGAATTGTCTCAGGAAGACTGGGAAAAGTTTTTGATTCTTTTGGCTCCCTTTGCCCCACACCTGACCGATGAGCTTTGGCACAATCTGGGCCACAAAGACTCGATTCACAGACAAGCATGGCCGAAGTATGATGAAAAATTATCAAAAGACGAGACAGTGACTGTGGTCGTCCAGATTCTTGGCCGCGTGCGAGCATCACTCGAGTTGCCATCAGGAACTTCGCAGGCAGACGTGAAAGCAGAAGCAATGCAAGACCCGAACGTGAAAAGACACCTTGAAGGCAAAGAAGTTATCAAAGAAATTTTCGTACAAGATAAATTAATTAATTTCGTAGTAAAGTAATATATCCCTAATTCGGGCGAATAAGGGGCATATGGATGAACATCGAACAAGAGATTGAACAACTCAAAGCCAGAAACGCGCGAGTAGAAAAAGACAAAGCCTGGGAAGTCAGTTGGGCTCGGAGACTTACTATTGCGATCGCGACCTACATCATCGCTGGTATTTGGCTAGTGATGATTTCTGACTCCAATCCTTGGCTGAAAGCACTCGTGCCTGCAGTAGGCTATTTGCTTTCGACTTTATCGATTCCTATAGTTAAGCGCTGGTGGTCTAATTCGCGCGAATAGGAGAATAGTTTATGACCTCCCCCAGCCCCTCCTTAAAAGGAGGGGAGTTAAACCGAGCGGTTCAAGTTCTCAAAGCCGGCGGGGTCGTGGTGTATCCCACTGACACCGCTTATGGTTTGGCTGTGGATGCGACCAATGCGTCTGCGGTAAGAAAATTATACGCACTCAAAGGCCGGGGATTTCATAATCCGATTCATGTCATCCCACCGATTCGAGCTGACATTCTCACATTCGCACGAATGAGCGAACGTGAAGAAAGGCTTGTGGATGCGATTATGCCTGGCCCGATCACGCTGGTTGTTGCTTTGAAAGCTAAAGGTAAGTCATGGCAACTGCTTTCAGCAGGCACTGGCACGATTGGCATTCGCAGACCCAAGCATAAGTTAGCTTTAGATCTGGGTATGCTACTCGGCAAGCCGATTACGACCACATCTGCCAACTTATCAGGCCAGCCCAACTGTTATTCTGTGGCGGAAGTCAAAAAACAATTCGTAAAGTCGAGGTTAAAGCCTGATTTGTACCTGGATGGCGGCAGGCTGAAGCAGACCAAGCCTTCGACTGTCGTGTCATTGGTAAACGGGCGTGTTACAATACTAAGACCAGGACCAATTAGCGAAAAACAAATCAAAAATGCTCTTAAGTAGAAGGCGCCATTACTTTTCGTATGAGCTCAACAGGGAAATTGTCGAGTTGTATTGGAATACGCTGCTTTATAACCTCGCCATCAATCTGACTTTCGTCTTTGAGCCGATTTTTTTGTATAAGCTTGGTTTTTCGCTTGTTGAAATTTTATACTATT
>CAYOPE010000014.1:0-21770 GCA_964405805.1 uncultured Candidatus Saccharibacteria bacterium
AAGCTCCCAAGGGTTTGGCTGTTCGCCAATTAAAGTGGTACGCGAGCTGGGTTCAAAACGTCGTGAGACAGTTTGGTCCTTATCTGTTGTGGGTGTTCGAAACTTGAGTGGGTGCATCCTTAGTACGAGAGGACCAGGATGCATAGACCTCTGGTGTACCGGTTGTCGCGTCCGCGGCATAGCCGGGTAGCTAGGTCTAGTTAAGATAAACGCTGAATGCATATAAGCGTGAAGCTGTCCACAAAACTAGGTTTCGTTGCTCTTTACGAGCGATAGACTCGGGGAAGACTACCCCGCATATAGGTTGCAGGTGTAAGTGCAGTAATGCATTGAGCCGAGCAATACTAATCAGTCGAAAGTTTAATTCAAATTTGACTAGTAATTTGTGATTATTAGAGTAAGATGCAAAATTGCCTGCCGGCAGGCAGGTGTGTTAGGAAATGGAAGTTATGCAGAACTGTTTTGTTGTACTGAAAAGGTACAGCTGTGGCTTACGGGCCAAATGGCTCTGCGCCAATGTGAGTGTTGTGTAGCTCAACGGGAGAGCGCTCTTGTAGGCTTCATATCCCGAGAGGGTGCCTGCATGAAGAGGTTGTGAGTTCGAATCTCTCCACAACACAAACGGCCGGAAAGGGGTTGCCAGATTGCGTTCTGAACACGAACTAGAACAGGTTAGACGACGGGTGTCGGGCCCTGTGAATGCGTGTTGACGTGGTTTGGTAACTCCATCCGGTTTATCAAGCGTGTCCTGATCGCGTAAACGAACGACGTGAGTACCCCGGTGCGACGTCCGCACCATCGCGATTGGGTTACGGCCGGAAAGGGGTTGCCAGAGTGCGGTTGTGTCAACGGCGGCAGGTAAGTCCGCAGGGATTGAGTCTGTGAGGACAAAAATCCTTAGACCTTCTGCGGTCTGGTAACTCCATCCGGTTACAATTTCAAGGAGAGACAAGAGTGGACCCGTACCTCAGTTGGGAGAGGGCTGTGTCAACAGGGCACAGAAGTCGCAGGTTCGAGCCCTGCCGGGACCACCAACCTTTCTGGCGAAGCTAACATAGTTCGCCCCATTTCCTAGCACACAAGATTTGCAAGATGCCGTTGACGAAGTGAATATTTTCTGCAAAAATATCCAAGTATGCAGAAATATAAAACTTCGCTCAAGTTAGTTGGCTTGTTGTTCATGATTGCCGTAGTAGGCGTGATTGTCTATTTCGCAACATCGAACACTATATAACTTTATTTAATTTCCGCGTGTTTCAAGGGCTGTTCGCACGACCTGATCCCATCCCGAACTCAGAAGTCAAACACAGCACCGCTGATGATACTCCAGTGTAAGACTGGTGGGAAAGTAAGCAATGCGCGGTTTTTAATTTGCCTAATTTTTTCATCGGAGCTATATTAAGGAAACTATGGAAGAAACGCCACAAGATTCAATTGCAGAGGTAGAACAGCTATATTTCGCACTTGCAGGCAATATTACTATTGAAGCGAAGAATGTAATTTGGCATACTATTATGAGCGCTAAGGAGTACTATCCGAAAACCGCTCATAAAGCCGAATGGGATTCAATATTGAATTTTCTCAGCATAATCATTAACGATTTCGAAAACCAGCTAGCACACCAGGCAGAATTTAAACTTTATGCTTTACAGAAAAATTTAGACGATTTGATTCGAAAAGAGCAACCTAATTAAAAAATAATTAATTTATTTTGTATGAAAGCACGAATATCTTTGTTGGTTCTAGGAGGACTATTGGTTTTCTCCACAGCGCTAGCGCAGTGGAGTGGGTTTGATACAAACGTAAACGTCAATCCTGGTTCAGTAAATGTTTCAGGGCCAAACGGGAACACTTCAGTAAACACCGCTCCTGGATCTCTGAACGTCAACCAAAACGGTAAGAATGTAAAGTTCATGAAAGACGCGAATGTCAACCTCAATGTCAATGCCAATGGCCAGAATGTCCAAGTCAATGATAAACTAACTGGCAGTGGCGGCAGCCTCGATGTCATGGTCAATGGGCAAGAAGTTAAGCTTGATTCATCGAAAGACAGCCTGTCAGTATTTGTCAGCAAGGGTGGGAGTCTGGATAGCGCAAGTGCCAGCAGCATTGTCTCTCTGCAAGGCAATTCAGTTAGCTTGATCAAGAGTGATGATGACCTGAGCGCTTATGCAAATGTCGTGGTAGCAGCAAGACCAGCAGTGGCTGGAGTGACTGTGGAAAATGATCGCATTATCGTCAAGTATGACCAACCAGGAAAATTCCTCGGACTATTTAAAGTCCATCTTGGCGCACAAGCCGAAGTTGATAGCTCAGGTAATGTCTCGATTCATCTTCCTTGGTACAGCTTTCTAGTCAGTAAAAATTCTGGACAAGTGAAAGCCGCGATTGAATCAGGGATTTCAGGCGACAAGTCGATTAGCGTTTCAGCTATCGGCGATGGCAGCAACTCATCTGTAAGAGTTCAGAATTCTGCCAAAGTGCTCAATGTCATGAGCTCAGCAGTGCAGGGCGGGGCCTCGACCTCAGTCTCTGGCAATGGCAAATCCGTGAACGCAGGCCTAGATGCCAATGGCAATGCCTCAGTTAACCTTTCAAACGGCCAGAAGTCTGGTTCCATCAATATTTTCCGATAAAATACAAAGCCGGCTGAAAAGCCGGTTTTTTGTTTGATTTGACATGAATTTTAGCTTAGAGTAAACCCCCTCACCAATTTCTGGATAGGAACTTGACAAAGAATTGGTGAGGGGGTAAACTCTTTTTTGTACACTAAATTAACGCTGAAACAAACATATGGGTCCAAGTTACGATGATGAGATGGATGATGAGAAGCTTGATGAAGAAAGTGACGAGGTCGAAGAAATTATCGCGGATATAGAAGACGAATGCTCGTCTGTTTTTGATAGCGAGGACAATGCAAAGTTATTAGAACAAATTTTTGATCTGGCTCGGACGAACTATGAAAAGGACCGCAAGGGCTGGAATAGTTTTTTTGGCGATTTGAAGCCTGAGTTGATTGCCACTGATGATGAGGACAATACGCGCGACATCTTGGCGCATTACCTCAGAAAAGCTAAACTGGAATTAAGCTAATTTCGAATGTTGAATTTAGAATTTTGAATCAATATTAAATATTATTAATATTCTAATTTCACTCGAAATTCAAAATTAGTTATTCAAAATTGACATGCGAATTATTGCCGATCTACAAATTCATAGTAAGTACTCTCGTGCTTGTTCCCAGGATTTAAACCCTGGGAATATTGGTATTTGGGCAGATAAGAAGGGGATCGCGGTTATCGGCACGGGTGACTTTACTCATCCGAAGTGGCTGGCTGAACTGAAGGAAGCACTAGAAGAGACCAAGCCAGGTTTGTACCAGTTGAAGGATAAATCCGCGAAAGCGTATTTCATGCTGACCGCTGAAGTTTCCTCGATATATAAGCAGGGCGATAAGGTGCGAAGAATTCACAACATGATCCTTGCGCCAAACTTTGCGGCAGTTGATCGCATTATTGCAGGTCTAGAAAAAGTAGGAGCCAATCTTCGATCAGATGGCCGACCCATCATGGGAGTGAAGTGTCCGGACCTGGTAAAAATAGTTCTCGCTGCTGATCCTGCTGCAGCAGTCATCCCAGCTCATGCCTGGACACCGCACTTTGGTTTGTTTGGATCATTGTCAGGATTTGATACAGTGGAGGAAGCATTTGGTGATCAGGCCAAGCATATTTTCGCCATCGAAACTGGACTTTCTTCTGATCCGGCCATGAACTGGCAGATTTCCGGACTTGATAAGTATGCTCTAGTCTCCAATTCAGACGCGCATAGTTTGCGCAAGATTGGTCGTGAGGCAAATGTGTTTGAGATTGATGAGAAGAAATTGTCGTATGCTGCGATCATGGATGCGATAAAGAGTAAAGATCCAAAAAAGTTTTTGTTTACGATTGAGTTTTTCCCTGAAGAAGGGAAATATCACCTGGACGGTCATGCTGACTGTAAATATTCCTGCATGCCAGTGCAGACCAAGAAGCATAAAGGAGTTTGTCCGGTTTGTGGCAAAAAATTGTTGGTCGGAGTTCTCAGTCGGGTGAATGATTTAGGCGACAGGAAACTCGGATTTGTCCCGAAAAAATCTGTCCCGTTTAAGAACGTGATTCCACTGGAAGAAGTGATTGCTGAGACATACGGAACTGGTATTGGCAAAAAGGTTTTGGAAACTTATGAGAGAATGGTTGCCAAGCATACAGAATTTGAAATTCTTCTCGATCTCCCCAAAGAAGAAATTGCCAAGATTTCAGATCCTGTCGTAGCTGAATCTGTTATCCGAGTCCGAGAGGGTAGAGTGCATGTGGAAGGCGGTTACGACGGCGTTTTCGGCAAGATTCATATCTACGACGAGACTGAACGAAAGAAATTGTTTAAGCAAGCAGAACAAATTGGATTATTCTGATATACTATGGATGTATGGACGAGCAAATTGAAAAAAACAAGGAAAAAGGAGCTGAAGATTATATAATACTGCCTGGTAAGATGAATCTTCGAACTGGATTGCCTAGTGCCGGTATACCTGTGCCAAAATCTAAATCTCAAAAAATTGGAATTTATATAGGCTTAGTAATCAGCACTGTTTTGGTCTTAGTTATTTTATATTTACTCTACTTTCAATAATGCAAAAATACATCAAGGTTGTAAATCACAGGATGGATAAGGATGATATCAGTCACCTGATTGGGCAGGGAGTGGCGGGTGCTTTGTTTCAGATTTCTCATCAGGATTACTCGAGAGCTTCGAAGCTGATCGAGATGATTCAGAAGCTGGCGCACAAGCACAATCGACCGATCAGCATCATTCAGGACGTGTCAGATATGGCTGATCCGCTGGACCTGGAGTTTGGCATGAAGTCAGGAGTGCATTGGGTGGCGACCGACAAACCCGAGCATGTAAAGATGGCCAGAGGTCTTGATAATCTTGCTAGTATTATTTTCAAAGATTGTAAGCTTCCGAAAGGCGTGAAAGTAGACTCAGTCATGTCTGAAGGTTTCCTAGACCCGGATGCGGAAGTACTAGGAAGCAGAAAGCATGTCAAACATCTCATCTCAGAGCATAAGGATCAGAAAATTTTGGATGCGCTTTTGCACGTGGCTCATCACGCAGGAGCAAACTCTATCGCAGTCGAGGATTTAGACCTGGCCAAGGCTTTGTCTTTCCGAAGGCCTTCACAGAAAATCGTGTTTGCGCCGAAGAATCATCATCTGGCATCGAAGAGCTCGATTTTCTGGGGCGTGCACCCGATTTTCCGAGTACATGATTTGATTTCTAGTCTGCGCAACAGCCACGTGGCGAAAAAAGGCGAGCGCGTCGCAGACGCGACTGATACCAAACACGTAAGCATTTTTACAATATGAGGGTTAGGATCCCTCCCCTAGAATAGGGGAGGTTAGGAGGGGTAGATCCCAGGATCTACCACCCCGTCCGGTCAGATGACCGGACTGCCCCTCCTATTCTAGGAGGGGCGAAAATCCAGAATTAACTAAGAATAAATGAAAAAGATAAAGGCTATAATTTTTGACTTAGGTGGCGTAGTCGCTCACGGCGGCTATTTGGGATTTATCAAACACTACTGTGCAGAATGCTTTACGCCACTGGGAAAAAAGAAGATTATGCATCTTGAGCGGCAGGTCAATTTGGCGAAAATTTCAGAGAATGAATTTTATAAACAGATCGAGAAAATTTTTCACGTGGAGATGAAGCCGAGGCAGATTCACGCGGCGATCGTGCGGCACATGCAGGCAGACAAAGCTTTGGTCCGCATGATCCCACACCTGAAGCCTGCGAAAGTGGCGTTGTTTAGCAATTCCCTCGGCCACATGGCTATGGAAGTCCTGAAAAAAAGGCATCTGACTGGCAAGCAATTTTTCGATAAGATTTTTATTTCCACGAACATGCACATGGCCAAGCCAGACCGGAAAGCTTACGAATACGTTTTGAAACAGTTAAAAGTAAAACCTTCAGAAGCCCTGATGGTGGATGATCGACTAGAAAACATCACGCCGGCGCGGAAAATGGGCATGAATGGAATCGTGTACAAAAACTCCCGCCAGTTTGCGCGGGAGATGAAAAAATACAAGCTAGTTTAGATTTGATTTTTATGGTCAATTTTGATAGAATAAGGCGACGAAAAGCCTTATTTTGTTTATGTTCTTCACCTATATTTTACAAAGTAAAAAGCACGGAGGGTACTATGTTGGTTCTTGCGAGGATATTGAGGTTCGAAAAACAAGGCACAATAAAGGATTAGTAAGAGCGACGAAATCTGGTGTCCCGTGGGAAATAATTTATAGAGAAAGTTTTTTAACGAGGGCCGAAGCAGTGAGGAGAGAACGGCAAATTAAGAGTTATAAGGGCGGAGAAGCGTTTAAAAAATTAACAAAGAAATAATTGTTTTCGCGCCAATTGGCTATGGAAGGGTCGCATAGTGGTCTAGTGCGCTCGCTTGGAAAGCGAGTAGATCTTTACCGGTCTCGGGGGTTCGAATCCCCCCCCTTCCGCCAATTGGCGCGGCAGCAATGATGGGTTCTCCCGCCACAACTATTAAATAACTAATGTAGGCGGGATGCCGCCAGAGGCGGCAGAATCCCTCTCTCTCCGCCAATAGAATTATGGATTTGAAAAATAACAAATTTGTCCTAGGAAAATATACAGAACCCGGAGAGTTTAAAGGTTGGTTCGTCGGTTCTTTTTTCGAATCAGGACAGCATGCCAAGACTGATCAGCTTGAAGCGCTCTATAAAGAGCACAAAAAAGGGGATTTACAAGCCCCGCATTATCATAAGCAAAAAGTTGAACTACTTTTGATAATTGAGGGTAAGGCAAAATATGTCGTTAATGATCAAGAAGTTATATTAGAAAAAGGGAGCTTTCTTTTCGTGGACGTGAATAATATTATTTCTGGAGAGTTTCTAGAGGATTCAAAAATTTTCGCAATTCACTCACCAAGTATTGTTACTGATAAATTTTTATTATGATCAAGTTTATTATTGCTCCATTTGTAGTTTGGTTTATAAGTCAGACCATCAAGTTTGGGCTTCGGATAGCTAGTAGTAAGCCTGCTAACCTCAAAAGTTTTTTCTGGACTTATGTTTGGGCAGGAGGTCCACCTAGCACGCATACAGCAATTTTGACTTCGAGTTTATATCTTGTCTGGCAGGCATTTGGATTGTCTCCAATTTTTACTTTTTGTTTGGCAGTGACTATGCTTTGGCTCTATGACATGGTCGATGATCACAAGCGACAAGAAATAATGCATATATACTATGAAACTGACGGGGCGGAAATGCACAAAAAAATCATCGCTGATGGTTACATGCTAGATATGGCTGGTCATACCGCAAAAGAAATAGTCCTAGGAGCGATACTGGGTCTGATTCTGGGAATACTTATAGCTCGAATATAAATGGCAATGTCAAAGTATAAAGTTTCATTGTATACAAGTCCTGGTGGTTTTCCTTTTTGGTTTGCAGTGCATCCTTGGTTTGTTCTTGAGCACGATGGTATTATCTCCCGATGGGAAGTTACACACGTTAATAGGACTGGTGAAAATAATTGGGGACATTTGAGTCTAAATATTTTACCTTCCTCGGTAGGCATTGGCATCTTTCATTATAGTAAGAATCCTAGATGGTCAGCTCGGCTAATTAGTTCTATTGAGGGAAACGAAGATTCGCTGGCCCAGAAAGTGGCGCAATTTATCGAAAATTCTAAAAATACTTATCCTTATCGAGATCAATATTCATTTACCAGTCCGAATAGTAATACTTATGTCCAGTGGGTACTAAATAATTTTCCAGAGTGGAAAGTAAAATTACCCTGGAATGCGTTTGGAAAAAATTATAAATAATGCTCGGTTCTAGTCTTCAGCACATTGATGAAATCAGAAAAAAGGGATATCGACCACAGGTCGTAGGCTGTTTTATAAATAACAAGCAAATTCTGTTTGTTTATAAAAAAGAGCATGATCTTTGGCAGCTGCCGCAGGGAGGAATTGATAATCAGGAAAGCATAGATCAAGCATTCTGGAGAGAGTTTGGAGAGGAGCTGGGGCATGAGTTTATGTCTGGTTGCGAGAAAAATATCAGAATGATTGGCGCAGATGAGATCAAATTTACTGTTAAAAATTTAAGAGAACTAAATTCTGATGAAGGGAAGCGCTTACACATGCGAGGTAAAAAATATTTTTTCGTGGTTGCAAATATTTCAGACAGAAAGATAGATATCGAGCAGACAGAGTTTGATGAGTATAAATGGGTGGGTTTGGATGAAGCGTTGGGCTTAACTCAAACTATCAACCAAGTACGCAAACAGAAAATGATGACTAAAATTTTAAATCTACTTAAGAAGAGAGAATTACTAGCATGACCGAAGAGAAGAAGTGGAGAAAAGAAATTTCGGCTGGTGGTGTGGTTTATAAACATGAACAAAATCAGATTTTTGTTTTATTGATTAATCCACGCAGTCGCGACTTCGGGCCGCCAGAGGATTACTGGACTTGGCCGAAGGGCAAGCAAGATAGAGACGGTGAAGATCTGAAGCAAGTTGCTCTACGAGAAGTCAGAGAAGAGGGTGGTGTGAATGCAGAAATCGAGTCCGACCTGGGCTACCAGAAATATTTCCGTAATTGGGAAGGGGATAAGGCTATCAAGTTCGTCCACTATTTTCTCATGAAATATCTTGACGGAAATCCAGCAGATCATGACGAGGAAGTCGCCCAAGCAGAATGGGTGGCACTTGAAGAAGTAGAAAGTAGGCTGAAGTTTAAAACAGATAAAGATGTTTGGGAGAAGGCAAAGAAGGCATTACTAGCTTAAGCCACCCCACCCCCGACCCCTCCCCTGCGAGGGGAGGGGAGTTCTAAACTGTAGATTCAATCATTATGCTTAGTAATCAAATTCAAGAAATTAAAGATCGCTTATCAATCTTGGAAGTTGTCCAAGATTTTGTGCAATTGAAGAAAGCAGGCACCAACTACAAAGGCCTGTGTCCTTTTCATGGTGAGAAGACCGCTTCGTTTATGGTCTCGCCGAGCAAGCAAATCTGGCACTGCTTTGGCTGTGGTCTGGGTGGCGATATTTTCGAATTCATCAAGCAAATGGAAAATGTGGAGTTTGCCGAAGCCCTGAAAATTTTGGCTGATCGGGCCGGGGTTGAGCTTCAGAAACCAACTCAGGAGCAAATCCAGATAGGCGAGAAAAAAGAAGTTCTTTATAATATCAATGATCAAGCCGCCAAATATTTTTCGAAAGTCCTGTGGGATAGTAATGCCGGCTCAGAAGCTTTGAGCTATTTGCGCAAGAGAGGACTGAGCGATCAGACCATAAAAAATTGGCAACTCGGGTTTGCACCAGATGATTATCATTATTTGGAAAATTTTCTAGCGAAAAGTTTTAATAAAAAAGACATTGAACTGGCCGGGTTGATTATCAAAAGGGATAAAGGGGTGGAAGGGGCGAAAGGGGATGAATATTTCGATCGCTTTCACGACCGCGTCATGTTTCCAATTATAAATCTTCACGGACAAGTCGTGGGATTTACCGGCCGGTTGCTCCATGACAAACCCAATACTGGCAAATACGTCAACAGTCCAGAAACGCCGATCTATAACAAGAGCCAAGTTATTTATGGCTTGTATCAGGGGAAAAATCTGATCAGGAAAGAAAATCGCGCCATAGTTGTAGAAGGTAATATGGATGTCATTGCTTGTCATCAGGTCGGCTTTAGCCAGACTGTGGCTTCTTCAGGTACTGCATTGACCGAACAACAATTAATTATTTTGCAGCGGTTTACGAATAATCTAGTTTTTGCTTTTGATTCAGATGCTGCTGGTTCTTCAGCGACTAAGCGAGCGCTGGAGCTGGCACTCAACCAAGGCTTTAATGTTAAGATTGCCAACCTCGGAGGCGCGAAAGATCCGGATGAACTGATAAAGCGAGGAATCGGACTTTGGGAGAGGGCAGTCGAAGGCGCTGGTAACTACATTGATTTCTTTTTTGATCAGGTTTTCAAGCAGTACAACTCGACCAAGGTGGATGACAAGCGGGAAATTACGAAAGAGCTGGCGCCGCTGATTTATCGCGTTTCTGACCCAGTGACCAAGGCTCATTACGTTCGAAAACTAGCCACTGGCATCAATGTTGCAGAAAATAGTATTTGGGATATAATACAGAGGTTAAGCTTGCCAAAGGTAAGCAATAAACAGAAGACAGATAACAGAAAAAAGAGCAGAAAAGAAGTGCTACAAGACCAGATAGCGGGTTTAAGTTTGCTTTTGTCTGATAAAAAGTATTTGCAAGAGCTAAACATCGCAGAGCCGAATACAGATCAGATTGAGCTTCTCAAATTTTCCGCAGAAGTGGATATGAGAGAGCAGGGGCTGGATCCAAAGATAGAGCTGCCGAAGATCGCAGCAGAGCTGAAAAAGCTGACAGTCAAAGAGCGGATGCAATTTTTGGCAGAGCAAATTAAGCAAGCAGAAGAGCAGAAAAATAAAAATTTGCTCGATGAATTATCTAAAGAGTATGTGATGCTAAGCAGGGAAATGAAAGGTTTTTAATATTTATTTCGCAACCCTGAACTTGATTCAGGGTCTCAAAATAGATCCTGACTTTCGTCAGGATTGCGACTCAATAATAGCTATGCCTAAAAAAAAGAAGCTCAAGAAAATCAAGAAGGCGGTAAAGAAGCACAAGGCGATTAAGCCCAAAAAACCGCTGAAGCACAAAGAGCCGAAGGAACATACTCCTCGGCCGGCTCCTTTTGATTGGGAAAAAGTCACGACTGATCTTATAAAAAGAGGGGTAGCGCGAGGTTTTCTTACTGAAGCGGAAGTGACCCATGCTCTGCCTGCGATTGAAGAAAATATTCCAGCAGTTGAAAAGTTTTTGGATGCATTAGAGTCGAAAGGTATAGAGATCGTGGAGCAGGAGATGGCTTCAGTCTGGCAGCAGGCAGCAGAGGTCGCTCGAGTGAAAACCAAGAAGGAAGAGCAGATCGCAGAGTCGTATAACCTCGGCGACATTTATGATGACTCGATTCAGATGTACTTGCGTGAAATCGGTAAGACCCCGCTGCTGAAAGGTGTGGAAGAAGTGGAATTAGCCAAAAGAATTACCAAAGGCGATGTGGCTGCCAGGAAAAGATTGATCGAAGCCAACTTGCGTTTGGTGGTATCAATTGCCAAAAAATATATGGGCCGAAACCTAGGATTGTTGGACTTGATTCAAGAGGGAAACCTCGGTCTTTTCCGTGCAGTCGAAAAGTTTGACTGGAGAAAAGGCTACAAGTTTTCGACTTATGCTACGTGGTGGATTCGCCAGGCTATCACTCGCGCACTGGCTGACCAGTCGCGTACTATTCGCATCCCTGTGCACATGGTGGAAACTCTGAACAAGTATGCTCAGGCTGAGCGCCAATTGGTCCAAGAATTGGGCCGTGAGCCATTGCCAGAAGAAATCGCCACAGAAATGGGTATTGAGGTAGAAAAAGTTTATCAGCTCAAGAAAATTTCTCAGGAAACAGTCTCAATCGATACTCCAGTAGGCGACAGCGATGAAGAAGATTCATATCTCGGCGACTTTATCGAAGATCCAGATTCAGTGACACCTTCAGAGACTGCCGGACGACAGATTTTGCGGGAATATGTGCAAGGAGTTCTGAAAGACCTGGATCCACGCGAACAGAAGATTCTGAAAATGCGATTTGGTCTGGAAGACGGTGTTACTCATACTCTGGAAGAAGTTGGCAAAGAATTCGGCGTCACCCGTGAGCGTATTCGTCAGATCGAAGCCAAAGCCCTTGAGCGCATCAAAGATCACTACAACATTTCCAAACTAAGAGATTACTAAAATGAAGGAAGGCGAGAAACCCAAACCAGATAATGTCGTCGAGTTTGGGCCGTGGAAAGCAGCTGCTGAAGAGTTAAAACGAGTTGGTAGGGAAGCCAATCAAGATGCGCACGAGTTAACATTGTCCATACTTCGAGAATTTATGGAAGTACAAGAGGCAGAATTAAAATTACTTTTAACAGCCTTGCAGCGGATGAAGGATCTGGACACAAATGCCAAAAGGCCATCAAGCGAAGCCACTATAAAAATTTCACAAAAAATACGATCGCTGAGTGAGTATATAGACAAAGGTAGATTTCTTCTAGCTAGACCAGACGTGAAGCCTGAAGAAGTAAATGAATACATGAGAGCTAGGTCTGATTTGGAAAAGCCAAGCGAACCTTGAAATAAAATCACAATTTTGCTAATATATGTGAGCGTTCGGGCGTAGCTCTCTGCCAGAGGCAGACTAAAGAGCGGTAGAGCAGCTTCAGCCGGAGGCTGATCCGCCTTTGGCGGAGACTGTGCTCAAAAATATGTTCTATGTCTATATAATGAAAAGTGAAAGAAATGGTAAGCGTTATGTAGGGTCTACGGGCAAGTTACCTGAGGAGCGTGTTAATGAACACAACAGCGGAACAAATAAATTCACGCAAAATAATCGGCCATGGAAGCTCGTAACTTTTGAAACATTTTTAACCAAAAGCGAGGCTTTAAAAAGAGAAAAATTTTTAAAGTCTGGTCAGGGTAGAAAATGGCTTGATGATCAGAATATAAAATGATCGGGCGTAGCTCAGCGGTAGAGCAGCTGACTGTTAATCAGCGGGTCGCTGGTTCGAATCCAGCCGCCCGAGCCAAAGAAAAAAACTGACTTCTGTCGGTTTTTTTCTTTTGTGTTACTATAGCGTGATCAAATCTATTTATCTTTTTATGTTATACTATTGGCGTGATAAAAATCAGGAGGTCAAGTGAAAGGAATCCTTCTTTCTGCTTTCGGGCAGTTTGGAAGTTACCGTGCGAATTCGACCGAGTTGGTAGCGAACCGGCTTCGCGGCCAAGAGATCGTCGGTTTTAAGGCCCACTCCATAGTCTTTGAATGCATCGTTCCTGAAAACGGGTGCGATCGAGGCCAGGCCCTTCTAGATCAGGCTCTCGGCACTGAAAGTTCTGCTGTGATCTGTCTGGGTATGGACTCTGAGAAGAAAGGGCTGTGTTTGGAGACCGCTGCCCGCAACAAGATCGAATCGAAATACTGTTTGGCGCATATGAACGGTAAACCGATAGCCACAGATCTACCGTATGATGAAAAGATTACGGTAGATACCACACAGTGGAATGTCGACAAGTGCATCGCGGAATGTCGACGACAGAATGTCCCAGTGATGAACGTCTCCGCGGAGCAGGGAGGTTTTTGCTGCAACCATCTACTGTTTCAGCTGGGCATGTTGCAGCGCCTCGGTTCGTTTCGGATTCCTTTCATCTTCGTCCACTTCCCTTGCTCACCGGAAGCGGTCGAGAATCACGAGCTACACAGAGGTTCGGGAAAGGTGCTGATGTCGATAGAAGAAATGACCAAGGGTCTCGGCATACTCCTTAGCAACGCGTCTCTGTAGACAGTCCGCAGTTCGGTTAGGTAGGTCGCCCGCGCGCGACCTACTTTTTTAATACTTGGTTAGCCTAGGCGTGTTATAATTTATTTATGAGAAAAATAGTTGTGTTTATGATGATCAGTCTTGATGGGGTCATGCAGGCTCCTGGGGGTCCGGAAGAGGACACTTCAGGAGGTTTTAAGTATGGCGGCTGGACTGCGCCTTTTACTGATGAAGCCTTGGTCGAGATTCTCAACAAAGAATTAAGCGTGCCATTTGACCTTTTGCTCGGAAAGAGAACCTATGATATTTGGCGTGGGTATTGGCCCAAGCAGACCGGCTTCATCGCCGACCCATTTAACAAAACAAAAAAATATGTGGTTTCAGATGAGCCCGTAGATCTGACCTGGAAAGAATCGATACTGATAGATGGCGATGTTGCGGCTAAGATTAAAGCTTTGAAAAAAGAAGACGGACCAGTGTTCCACGTATGGGGGAGCAGTGTGCTTATTCAAACTCTTTTGAAGAACGATTTGGTGGATGAACTGAGACTTCGGATATATCCTATTACACTTGGCAGCGGCAAGCGTTTGTTTGGAGAGGGAACAATTCCCGCAGCTTTCCAGTTGATTGATTCTCAAACTCTGCCAAGCGGCGTCATTCTCGCTAATTATAAACGAGCGGGCGAAGTTAAGACCGGCTCAGTTGGTTGAAACGTTTTGCTTGCGCGTTCGATTTATATTTAGTACGCTATATAAAGGTCGCCAATTATTAACAAATAAACAAAAATGCTTAAAAAATTCGTTAGTATTTCACTTATTGCTTCAAGTTTGATGATTGCCAGCACGGCATTTGCCGCTGATTCGGACACCCAGACTAGTACCCCGACGAAGAGCGCTTGTGTCCAGGCTGCTGCTGATGCCCGTAAAGCTGCTGCTAGTGCGGCTATGGATGCCAGAGACCATGCTATGCAAACCGCCCGCGACACCCGCGATGTAGCCATCCAAGCAGCTGAGACAGCCCACAGTGCTGCTCTGAAAGCTGCACACAGCCTGACTGATAAGCAAGCTCAGAAGGCAGCTGTAAAGACCGCCAATGAGACTTATCGTGTTGCTGTAAAGACTGCGCAGAATACTTTTAAGACTACCTACAGGTCTGCTCAGGATGCATTTAAAACTGCTGTAAGATCTGCAGAGAGTGCGTTTAAGACCGCACGCAAAGCCTGCAAAACTAGTTAACTGTTTCTCTTCCCAAAAAGCATTAGCGAAAGCTAGTGTTTTTTGTTAGTATGCTTATATGTTCGGCATAAGCTTCATACATTGGTTAGTAATTTTATCAGCGGTTTTAAGCCTCAGCGGATCAATTGCGTATATTCGTGATATGTTTCGTGGAAAATCTAAACCCAATTTAGTGACTTGGGGTCTTTGGGCATTCGCACCCCTAGTTGCCACCGCTGCAGCACTTTCGGCAAATGCAGATCAATGGGCAACTGTGCGTATTTTTATGTCAGGATTTGGTCCTCTTTTAGTTTTTATTTTCGCCTTTATTGTTAAGCAAAGCTATTGGAAATTATCTATCTTTGATTATGGTTGCGGAGTGCTGTCACTTATTGCTTTAGCGGTATGGTTCGGCGCTAGGTCCCCAGCATTAGCAATACTTTTTCTTGCAGCGGCTGATTTGCTAGCAACATTGCCTACTATAATAAAAGCGTGGAAACAGCCTCAAACAGAAACGGTATATACTTATTTTATCGGATTGTTTACGGCTACCATCATCTTACCTGCTATTCGAGTTTGGAACATAGAAAATTCTGCATTTCAAATTTATTTAGTAATAGCTAATATATCTCTTTTCTCTATAGTTTTGAGAGGATATTTAACAAAGCATTCGTGACAAGAAAAATTTCTAATGGCACCGTGCACAAACTGCCCACGGATTTGCGGCGAGCTTTGACTTCGGACGCAAGAGCGCTGGCAGTATGGGAAGACTTGACCCCACTTGCTCGCAATGAATGGATTTGTTGGGTTACTTTTGTGAAGAAAGAACAGACCTGAAGCCAGCATGTGAAGAGAGTGACTGCAGAACTGAAAGAGGGGATGCGCAGGCCTTGCTGCTGGCTCGGTTGCATTCATCGCCCAGATAAGCCACTCAGTCCTTCAGTCCGATCCGTGCTCCGTAGGCGGGCCTAGGGTTTTCTGTTATGATTAAGACATGCCAGGTAGTGAAAATTTGACCTGCGATATGTTTTGCAAGGGGAATTCTTAGGCCAAAACATATCGCAATATAATTTTCGACCGGGCTAAGCTTTAAGTAAATTGGCGAAAATTAAGTCAAATTTCTACTACCTGGTATGTTTAAACCTAAAACTATTCAGGGGGTGTATCTATATCTCGTCGCTGGCAACATGCTAGCCGCGTCTTTTATTTGGGGAATCAATACAATTTTCCTGCTCGATGCGGGTCTGACTAATTTTCAAGCCTTTGCCATGAACGGCTTGTTTACGCTCGGACAAGTATTTTTTGAAGTCGCTACAGGCATTGTCGCTGATCTTTGGGGCAGAAGAATTTCATATCTACTCGGCGCGTTCACTCTTTCTTTTTCAACTCTTCTCTACTGGTATATGTGGAAGATTCACGGACCTCTCTGGGGCTGGGCCATTGCATCGATTTTATTAGGATTAGGATTCACTTTTTTTTCAGGCGCACTCGAAGCATGGCTCGTGGATGCGCTGCACGCGACGAATTTTTCAGGCTCAGTAGATGGCGTGTTTGCGAAAGGCCAGAGCGTGGGGGGAGCGGCTATGCTTATCGGTTCTGTGCTCGGCGGCGTGATCGCACAGTATACGAACTTGGGAGTTCCGTACATCATCCGCTCAGCAGTTCTAATTCTAAATTTTGCTCTTGCATTTTTCCTCATGAAGGACCTAGGCTTCACACCGAAGGGCGCGAAAAATCCGATTAAGCAAATGCGAAGAATTTTCTCTGAAGCGCTGGAGCATGGTTTGAAAAAGCCACCAGTGCGCTGGGTCATGCTGGCTTCACCATTTTTGGTAGGAGTCAGTTTCTATGTTTTCTATGCTTTGCAGCCATTCTTACTCAAACTCTACGGCAACCCGAAAGCGTATAGCATTGCCGGGTTAGTTGCTGCTTTGGTTGCATGTTCACAAATCGTGGGTGGCATGGTCTCTCCGTACATGAAAAAACTTTTCAGCAAAAGAACTTCTGCAATTTTTTCAGCCATATTCGTCAGCTGTCTGGTGTTAGGTATTGTTTCGATTACTCACAATTTTTATGCTGTGATCGTTTTGGTTTTCCTCTGGGGACTTATGTTCTCGAGTCTTTCACCGATCAAGCTGGCTTATCTAAATAGCATTATTCCCACAGACCAGCGGGCAACTATCTTGTCTTTCGACTCCATGCTAGGCAGTAGTGGCGGCATCGTCATCCAGCCGATCCTGGGAAAAGTGGCCGATGCAGCGAGCTATCCGATTTCATACGCAGTCGCGGCAGGCTTTCAATTTCTAGCTTTGCCATTTATATATTTTGCCCGCAGGCATGAAAAATTATGAACTGGAAATTTTTCTTTGCAATTTTAGGCAGCGCGATATTTTTAGTAGCATATATCCCGTACTTCAGGGACATGTTTTCCCGTAAAACCAAACCGCATGCTTATACTTGGTTGATTTGGATAATAACAAATAGTATTGCAGGTTTGGGTGTTTGGTACGGCGGGGGCAGGTTTGGAATTATAATTTTTGCATTTCTTTTTTTTATGATTCTCGCCGTGTTTCTTTTTTCGTTGCGTTATGGCACCCGAAACATCACCAGGACCGACACTTTTTGGCTAATTCTTGCCCTGTTTGCAATAGTTGTATGGCGCCAACTTCACAAGCCATTATTAGCTGTGCTTATGGTAACTGCCATTGACGTGATTGGTTATTTCCCGACATTTCGAAAAAGTTTTCATGAGCCATGGAGCGAGACTGTTAGTTCTTGGGTTCTTTTTACCGTGGGGAATTATTTGGCGATTTTAGCTTTAGATAAGTATAATTTATTGACCACGACTTATCTTGTCGCCATAAATTTCGCAAATATAATCTTAGTCGCGATTTGTTTGGCGCGAAGGCGTACAGTTTCTAAACCAAAACTATCTAACCAATAGCTTGGGTGTATATTTTTAGCCACTCATCAGCAATTGATGCAGGTGAATACCTCTCTGCTGTTGATCTGGATCCTTGGCCTAGAATTTCCCGTTGCACTTTGTCTTTAGAAATTTCAATAATGTACCGAGCAAGTTCTTCGTGACTTCCCGGCGTAATTAGAAATCCATTTTTATCGTTGATATACTCAGGCAAGGCTCGCGCTCGCGCGCCAATCACAGGCAAGCCGCTGGCCATACCTTGCATCAAAGTCAGACTCTGGGTTTCAGAAGTACTCGTAATGACGAAAATATCCGAAGCCTGATAAGCTTCAGCAAGTGACGCTTTATCTAGAGTGCCTAGAAAGATAACCCTGTCTGAGGTGCCAATCTTTACGGCTAGCTTTTCTAGCATCTCGCGCTGGCTGCCATGACCTGCCAAAGCTAGCTTTGCGTCTGGGAACTCAGAAAGCACGTCTGGCATGGCCTTGAGAATTACATCAATATTTTTTTCAGCGCCAAGTCGGCCGGCGTAAAAAATTGCTGGCTGGCCAAATTTAAATTTTTTTCTAAGCTCGGATTTTCGTTCGTCCGAGACGGGATGGAAGGTCTCGGTATCAATCGGATTAGAAAGAATTTTATGTGGCCTGTCGAATCCATCACTAGTCATCTCGTCGAAAACTGAAGATGAAGGCGCAGTCACAAACTGGCAATGATTATAATACCAGACCGCGTAGCGACGCATGAGCTTCGCTGTCCAGCCTGGAAAACTTTTCATATACTCGCTGATGGCAGTATGATTCGTCCCCACCAGTGGTATTTTGGTTTTATGGCTTGCGATAAGCGCATTTATGCCAACACCGAAGTACAATTGGCTGTGTATCACGTCCGGCTGAAATTCTTTGACAGCTCTTAAAGCTGCACTACTCGGGATAACGAGTCGCCCCTGGCCAGAGCTGCCTCCGACATGAATAGAAGGGAAGCGATGAATGCTCACTCCATCAGGTAATTGTATTTCTTGGTAGTCCTTGCCAGCTATTCTATAATTTTTTTTCGAATACGCCGGAACAAAAAAACGGACATGATGACCGGCCATCGCTAACTGGCGCGACAAGGTAACGATAGAATCTCCGATGCCGGTTAATTCAGGATAAAAAACATCCGAATACATCGCGATTTTCATAGACGCTCAACCTTTCCCGCGATTTTGGCTGCGGTTTTTTTGTAGATGATCCCAGCCAGGATAATGATGACGACTATTATTCCTATCGCATAAAAACCATTGTTAACGAGACCCTCGATCTTATGGTACTGACTGCCGAAGAAATAACCAAGCAAAATGAACAGCGCACATTTAGGCAAAATTATAATTGTACAGATGCTAATATATTTTCGAATAGGCATCCGAGTCGCACCGACCAGCATGAGTCCAGGAGCGGGGATGATTGGCGTAAGTTTTAGGGCGAGAAGCGTTTTCCAGGCATGAGTATGTAAAAGGTTTTGTATCCGTGACAGGCGGTCTTTGGTCAGGCCGACCTTGCTTCCGAATTTTTCTACCAAGCCTATGTGGCCCCAGTAACCGAGGAAATAATAAAAGACATCTGCCAACAAATCACCCAGAACTGAAAGGATAAAGATTATCCGAATATCAAAGTAGCCAAGCGAGGATGCGAAAGCGGCCGCTGCTGTGACGACCGGGCCCTCGACGAGCATGCCGGCTAATATCACCAAATAGCCATGCGCCACCACCCAATTGAAAGCGCCGGAAAAAGTAGTTAAGTTAGAAATCATACAGTAATGGTAATATATTCATAGAGAAATTAAAAATCTCCGTATTGTGCTATAATGTAGATACTATAGATGAGGTAATGCTTTCACGACTCAAAATAAGTTTTGTTATCCCTGCTTATAACGAAGAGCTGCTGCTTGGAAACTGCATCAACTCTATTCTTCAGGCTGCTAAGCCAAGTGGTTGCGAAATAGAAATTATCGTCGTAAACAATGCCTCGACTGATAATACTAAAATCATAGCAGCTAGTTTTCCGAGCGTCCATGTAGTCGATGAGCCACTCAAGGGTCTGTCGCGCGCTCGACAATCTGGGTTCGCCGCATCTACTGGAGATCTTATCGCCAATATCGACGCGGACACTATGATTACCCCAGACTGGATAAATATTGTCTTTCGAGAATTTACAAAAAATCCTAAGCTGAGTGCTCTCAGTGGTCCTTTCATCTATCATGATGTGCCGCGGTCGCTTCGAGTCCAGATTCGAATATTTTATTACGCCGCTTTTATAAGTTATGCATTCAATCGATTTATTCTTCGCGTCGGCTCCATGCTTCAAGGCGGAAATTTCGTGATCAGAAGATCTGCTTTGGAGGCGGTTGGCGGATTTAATCCGGAATTTGTTTTTTATGGCGAAGATACTGATATTGCCAGACGCCTGCACAAGATAGGCCAAGTTCGGTTTACTTTTGGCCTGCCAGCTTATTCTTCAGGCAGAAGGATAGTTGAGGAAGGCGCTTTGACCATGGCTGCTCGCTATGCTTCCAATCATTTTTGGACAATATTTTTTAAAAAACCTTTTACCAAAGAATTTTTGGACATTCGGCCGACTGCTAGTTCTCAGAAAAAGCCGCAACGTTGGATAATCATTATGCGATCATGGGTTTTGCCGACGATAGTTAGCTCGGTCATGATCATCATAGCTATCACTAGTATATTT
This sequence comes from uncultured Candidatus Saccharibacteria bacterium, assembly GCA_964405805.1. Classification (GTDB taxonomy): domain Bacteria; phylum Patescibacteriota; class Doudnabacteria; order UBA920; family O2-02-FULL-48-8; genus CAYOPE01. Next base: position 20,329 of record CAYOPE010000014.1, read on the forward strand.
TTCGCTATCAGCTACAAGAAGACCGGGAGCTTCAAAGACACCTCGAAACATCTGGCAGCAGTATATTCTTACGTTTTTACAGACGAAGAGCATGAGCAGCACCATTAGACAGTACTGGTTAAATAGACGTTTTTGTTTTTCCATCATCACTAGTTTATCGTTTTTAATCATCAGCCTGTCCATAAATTATATTGCTGGCACTTATGCCGCTCTCAATGCCAGCAACTCAGTACGCGATATTCTTCTCGATCATCTGCCTGTGGTAAATGTCGGTTTGATCGTCAATCAGGGCGCGATCCTGTTTTTGTTCTTTATCTCTGCACTCCTGCTTAGCGACCCGAAGCGAATGCCGTTTATGCTGAAGACCATTGCGTTATTTGTCATTGTCCGTTCTATCTTCGTAGTCATGACTCATCTAGGACCTTCGCCGGATCAGATCGCTCTAAATTCAAACAGCCTGATCCGAGCTCTGACTTCTAGCAATGACCTTTTCTTTTCTGGTCACACTGGCTTGCCATTCCTCTTTGCCTTGGCATTCTGGGATCACAGAGTTCTCAGATTAATTTTTTTGGGCGTATCAATTATCGCCGCAGTCAGCGTTATTCTCGGTCACCTGCATTACAGCATCGATGTCTTCGCAGCATTTTTTATCACCTACGGCTTATATCACATCGCGCGTAAGTGGTTTGCCTCTGATTATAATTTTTTCTTGCACGGACTAGTATGAATAAAGTACCACAGATCACGCTCTGGTTTTGGTTTATAAAAGTCATGTGCACGACTGTGGGAGAGACAGCGGCTGACTTTCTGAATGTCAATCTCAACTTCGGTCTTACAGGAACATCAATTGTTACTGGAACACTGCTTGTGATAGCGCTCATCTTCCAATTCAGATCAAAAAAATACACCCCGGTCATCTATTGGCTCTCTGTAATGTTCATCAGTGTTTTCGGCACTCTCGTCACTGACAATCTTACTGACAGGATCGGCGTGCCACTTGAGACAAGCACCATCGTCTTTAGCATCCTTTTGGCAGCTACTTTTCTGATCTGGTACTTTTTTGAAAAAACTCTCTCAATCCACTCAATCTTTACCACTCGGCGAGAAATATTTTATTGGCTTGCAATTTTATTCACCTTTGCTCTGGGCACGGCTGCGGGGGATCTTATGGCAGAAGGATTAGCGCTCGGCTATGCGACCACTGGCTTTATCATTGCAGGACTGATCGTGATTTTTGCCATGGGCTGGAAGCTTAAATTAAACCACGTCCTGTCATTCTGGATGATTTATATTTTGACCAGACCACTCGGCGCTTCGATCGGCGACTTTCTATCGCAGCCCCACAAGTATGGCGGCATCGGACTCGGAGCCACGGTCACGATGTTTATCTTTGTTGGTGCAATACTGGTTATTTTAAATTTTCTTTCCCTGTCCAAGCTCCA
>CAYOPE010000015.1:0-20952 GCA_964405805.1 uncultured Candidatus Saccharibacteria bacterium
AAGAAAAATTAGAAAGTCTGCACAAAAAGTTCATAAATGAAGTCAAATAAAATCCAAAAATTATCTTATTTATGGACGAACTGCACACTTTCTTGGGAGCTTGAGCTACCACTGGCTCACTTGATGCTGCCAATATTCTTAAGCCTGCCCTTGCTCGCGGAGAAATCCGTGTGATTGGTGCGACCACTCTTACTGAATACAAAAAACACATTGAGCATGATGCAGCACTCGAGCGTCGCTTCCAACCAATCCTCATCGAAGAACCATCAAACGAAGAATCAGTAGAGATTCTCATTGGTTTGCGAGAAAATTACGAGCGACATCACGGAGTCACAATCACCGATGATGCCATCAAAGCCGCAGTTGAGCTTTCTTCTCGCTACATTACTGATCGCTATCTGCCAGACAAGGCCTTGGACCTTATCGATGAGACAGCTGCGTTTAGCAAGACCATGAATATAAAAACGCGCAACATCCGCGTCGTGAAAAAAATTGAAAATGAATTGCGCCGACTCGAAGAAGAGAAAACTAAAGCGGTCATGCTTCAGGATTTCACTACAGCTCTGCACCTCAAGTCCCAGGAAGACAAACTAAAAAAACAGCGCGAAGAATATCAGAAAACTCTTGGTCGCAAGCCTTCTGAGTCCAAGCAAATCACAGCTGAAGACATTGGCTTCACTGTGTCGAAGATTACCAAAATTCCTCTGACCAAACTTCTCAAATCTGAAAGCAAAAAACTCATTGGTTTAGAAAAAGTTTTGCAAGGACGAATTGTCGGCCAGGACGAAGCCATCAAAGTTATTGCCTCAGCCATTCGTCGCGCTCGCGCCGGCATTACATCCCCCAAACGCCCCATTGCCTCTTTCCTATTTTTGGGTCCAACGGGCGTGGGTAAAACCGAAACTGCAAAAGCTCTAGCTGAAGAAGTCTTCGAGAACAAAGACGCTTTGGTTCGTGTCGACATGTCCGAATTTATGGAGAGACACAATGTCGCGCGTCTCATCGGCGCGCCTGCTGGCTACGTGGGCTTCGAAGAAGGCGGCAGACTGACTGAAGAAATTCGTAAAAAGCCTTATGCCGTCATCCTCTTTGACGAAATCGAAAAAGCGCATCCTGATGTCTTCAATATCTTGCTGCAAATTCTGGAAGAAGGAGAGCTGACTGATGCTGCTGGTAAGCGCGTCAATTTCCGAAACACTGTGGTCATCATGACTTCAAACATCGGTATGACTGATCTAACCAGGTCCGCCTCAGGCCTAGGCTTCACCACTGAGTCTTCTTCTGATCGAGGCCGAGCTGACGCTGAGTACGACCGTGTGAAAGACAAGGTCTTGAGTTCGCTCAGAGAAGCCATGCGACCAGAGCTGCTCAACCGCATGGACAAAATCATTGTCTTCCGGCCACTCGGTATGGAAGAGATCAAAAAAATCGTATCACTAGAGCTTAATCGCTTCGTAGAACGCGTCTTCAAACAGCAAAGCATCACGCTAAGCTTTGATAAAGACCTGGTTCGATTCGTAGCAGAAAAAAGCTATGACCCGGCCCAGGGGGCGAGACTCGTGCGCCGCAATATCCAGGAAATGATCGAAGATCCGCTGGCAGAAAAAATTATTACTGGCGAAGTGGCTGAGATGAGTGAAGCCAAGATCACAGTGGCTCAGAACTCTGTGAGTATTAAGCAAGTGGAATTAGCCAGAGTTTAATCTCTCGCAATCCTGAACTTGTTTCAGGATCTCATCTTTAGATCCTGACTTTCGTCAGGATTGCGTTAATATAATGCAAATTCAATCTCTAATTAAAAAAGCAGGTCAGGAAATTCTTGACCTGCTTTTTCCTATTTCTTGTCTTGTTTGTGGCAAAGAAGCCGCCTATATTTGTGATGATTGTTTGGCCAAATTACCCAGACTGGAAAAGCAGCAATGCTTGGTTTGTCAGAAGCCCTCGCCTTTTGGCAAAACTCATCCTGACTGTGTGACGAGAAACTCCGTGGATGGCGCCATCGCCGCCCTATCATACAAAGATCGACGGGTGTTCAATGTCATCAAAACTTTCAAGTACAATTTTGTTTCCAAATTAGCTACGCCACTGAGCCAAGCTCTAATCGAAGAAATCAAGAATCAAAATCTATCAGATCACTTTCATGAATTCGTCATCGTCCCAGTTCCTCTGCACAAACGTCGCCACAACTGGCGAGGGTTTAACCAAGCTCTGCTGCTCGCAACCCAGCTTGCAGAAAATATGGGTCTGAAAGTGGACAACAATCTGGTTACGCGTAAAAAATTTACACAACCTCAGACCACGCTCAAAGCTGATGAGCGCAAAAGAAACATTGAAAACGCGTTTGCTATGATTGGCAGTGTTGCCAACAAAAAAATCCTGCTAGTCGACGATGTCGTGACTTCAGGATCTACAGCCAACGAACTAGCGAAGCTTCTGAAACAAAACCATGCTGCAGAAATTTGGATCCTCACCGCAGCACATGGCTGAGCTTGACAGAGGTGATACACTTTTGATACACTGAAACTATGCCAACTACCAAAACTCGAATCAATATAACCTTATCGAATGAGACAAAAAAAGCGCTGTTTCATCTAGCGCAAAAAGAGGGTATCCCCCATGCCACGAAGGCAGCTCATCTTCTAGAAACTGCCCTCGAGCTAGAGGAAGATAAAGTCTGGGATAAATTAGCGCAAAAACGAGAACGCAAACCAATGCGATTTATTTCTCATAAACAAGCTTGGAAATGAGCTTTGAAATTGTTTATCATCCAGAAGTGGTTCGAAAAGATATTCCGAAACTTTCCTCAGAGTGGAAAGAAAAAATTCGACTGACTATAGAAGCTCGCCTGACAACACACCCTGATCTTTATGGCAAACCACTGCGACGATCGCTGAAGGGCTACCGCAAGCTACGCGTCGGAGACTACCGAGTGATTTTTCGCATTGAAAAAAACTTAGTCAAAATCATCATCATCGAGCATCGCTCGATTGTCTATGCTCAAATCGAAAAAAGAACTTGAAATTTTACTGGATCACTTTTTGATTTAAAAAAGGCCTGGAGCGCTGAATTGGCGCTCCCGGCCGTCTGGCTGTCTTACTGTTTCCGACTCTTGTCCGCTGGAAATTCGTACGTGGGTTCAGTAAACCTTATCCACGCTGCGCGTTTGACCAGATCTCCCGGCATGTCCGTGATGGGGCGGGTATAGATCTGGAATCGCATCACAACGACTGGATCGAAAGTCTTCGTACCTTCAGAGTTTTTCCCACGCCCGTCCACACCTGGGAAAACAGTTTCTGAACCCTCGAAGCCGACCACAGTTACATCGACACGTCGATTAACCAGGAGCCCGTTAACGTGCTCGCTAAGATTCGGCTCCTCATTCGGCATGGTCTTTATCTGTTCGTGGTACGTCCCGACCTCAGGAGTGAACCGACACCAGACATGGGCAGTGCCTATCGCTGTTGCATCCACGCCGAAGTCCCCGGCTCCGAAGCAGAGATTCCAAACGGTTCCTAGCAGATTCACGATAGATTCGCGATTCGGTCTCGCCACCTGTCGGAGATCGTGCAGCACCGAATCGCTGATGCGCATCAGGTGTTCGCGTTTCAGCTGCTTTTCGAGCTGCTTCTCCCGTGCAGTGTTTAAAGGCTGGGCACAGCTCACGAGAATCAATCCACCCAGAGCCACGATCACGATCAACAAACTTCGCAGCAATCTCATCGTCTCCTCCGTTTTCAATCCATTGTATAAAAAACTAACACGAAAACCAACTCAAATCAATCTACCGGATGTATTTTTTATTCAGTACAACTGTGAAGTAGCCGACAACAATCAATGCCAGGCCTGCGATGATCAGAGACACTGGCCAGCCGAAACTTGTGGAGAAATATTCCCCAGTAATTTTCAGGATATAGATCATCAGAAAGATCGAGCCAAAGGTCAGATAAGCTCGGCTTTTAATGTGAATGCTTAGGAAAATTACGCCAAAAACCAATCCTGGAAAAATAATTTCCCAGAAAGCGCTGGCTCCCGGCGACCAACCGCCAAGGGCTAATGCTGCGCCTAAGAAGGACACCACGCCCACAGTGTTTAACCAAGTGGTCAAGCCGGCATACTTCGACTTAGTAAAATAGTAACCCAAGAGCATATACGATAAACCTGCTACAAAAGTACGGTACTCAAACCATTTATTATCGACAAAAATCGGATTAGCCTGGACCAAAAACGATGTAAAAACATAATAAAACCAGGTGCCAAATATGATCTCAAAAAACACAAACAAACTTGAGCGGAAAGCCCAGAACGAAGCCAGGTAAACCAAAGTCATGCTTCCCGCAATCAAACTCTGAATACCTGTAGACGAAGTATCAAAATTCGCTTCGTATAAAGTCACACCCATACCGATCGGCATCATTATCGCTGAGATCAAAAAGAAAGCCAGAGACACTTCTTGATATTTTTCTTGTCGAGTAAGCGCTACACCCACGATGTATGCCGCGATCCCGGTGCCGAGTGTGACTAAAATTCTAGTGAATGAATTGAGCAAATCCCAATTCTGATAAACAAAAATCGAAACACCAAGCACAACTATCGCCCCGCCAATAGAGTAAAGAATGTTCGAAACTGTTAACTTCCGCAGATTGATATCAGTTTCAGCCGCTGGCTGCCTATCAAATACAGCTAACACTTCTTCTCTACTGACTATGCCTTGCTGCTGCGCAGCTGCCAATTCATTGAGGAGTTCTTGTTTATCCATTTATTTTTTTACCCAACCTAAAAATTTAAAATCGTAATAACTTCCGTTACCGATGTTCAGCTTACGCGCAAACCCATGGCCTTTGATATATACTCCATAATCTCTCGAGCCGCCAAATGGGAAAAAGTCGCCGCCGTAACTTCCATTGGTCACTTCATACCCATCCGCAGATTCTACATTGGTATCCAATGAATACTTGTTGGCTTGTTCTAACGTAATTTCACTGACCTTGTTGGACTTGATATCATAATAAAACAATTTGGCTTCAGTTATAGGTGGCGCGATGTACGGACTACTTTTTTCAGTAGCTGGTGGTGGCAGCTTTATGACCTTGCCACCTGTAACTGTATAGCTTGACTGGTAGTAATTATTAGTCGCGAATATAAAATCAAAGCTCGGTTTGTTAAATAATCCTGGCAAGTAAATAGCTACAGCCACAAATAAAATCATGAGAATGGGCACAGCGATACCAACAATCAAACTCCAGTTTTTATGTTTAAGATCCATACAATGATTATAGCACTAAATCAACCTCTGTGACACTTTTAAAACTTCCAAGTCAAAGGTGAACCTAGGCCTGTGACGTAGTCGTATCGCTTGCGCGCGTCGCAATAATATTTGCAATCCCCGTTTGAGCCAGACACGATGTCGTGGAAAAATTTACTACTTTTACTCGAAGCTTTGTCAGCGTAAAAATTGTCATTACTAGCAGACAAGCCAAGCGACCGGATGGCCGCCCACTGTGGCGCTCCTGCTGAAGTTCCACCGACCACGTACCACTTCCCTGCCATATAAATTGAAAACCCAGAAGCAGGATCCGCATCATACGCCACATCTGGAATCGCTCTCATCCCACTTGCCCTTGGGATGGCGAAACTTGCTTGATAATTCGGTTGAGCTTCAAAACTACTGACTCCGCCACCACTGCCGCTCCAGGCAGCTTCTGTTTTTGTACCAAGGCTAGTCCCGCCCACAGCCACAACATTTTTCGATACAGCGGGCCACGACACTCCAGCGCCATTGTCACCAGAGGAAGCGAAGAACACAGCGTGACTACTCTGAAAATGATTATCTAGCGAAGCTTCAGAAGCAAACTCAGCTCCACCCCAGCTCATAGAAACCGCGACCACATCTGAGCGGCTCGCCGCATAGTCTACTGCATCCAGCAAATTTCGACCGCTGTCAGTCTTGGCAGAAACCAGTAAAATTTTCGCTGTCGGCGCGATGGCGTGTGCCCACTCCACATCTAGCGAAGTCTCCATGGCCCAGCCAGAATCCGGGGCTTCACTGCTGTCCATCAAATGTTTTTCGAAGTGTGCTTGCGGCAAGCCAAACTGCTTGCTGAAAACTTTCAAATCATTCTCAATAGTCAGATCGTCGAACGCACCAATGATGGCAATCGTACCGTGACCTCCTGATTTGGGCAAATGATAAATTTTTTTGATCGCACTTGGTGACAGGCCTTGGGGCGCGGCCGCTGCTGAGCCGAAAACATGTATCGGCGGCCGCGCCCTGAAATCCGATATCTCAGTGTAGCCTCGCGACAGCGCTGAAAACGGCAAACTAATGAGAACCAAAATTGAAACTAAAAAGACGGCCATAAATTTCCGCCGCCTTTAATGATTTATTATTTTTTTTTCGAATTTCTTTGCTGAACTTTTTGTATAATTTGCTCAAAGCGTAGATTTATAAACTCTTTAAGCTGCAAGGATCCGTTATGCAACGCTCGGCTAAGTTCTTCAACTGAAGATTCTTTTGTAAATTTAATATTCTTCATGTTTTAGTCAAGTAATAGTCTTGCTTAGGAATTCATCCATTCCGCCCATTACAGCTTCAAAACCCTGGCTCATATAGTCCTTTAGCTCAATTCTAAGATCATTCAGCTCTTCTTTGGTCGCCAAAACTGCAGTCTGCTTATCAAGTAACTCGCTAATCGCTTGCAGGTCTTCAGTTGTGAGTTTATTCGCTTTCATGGTCTATTAATTTTACCACTGCTTTATCTGCTGTCAAAAAATAAAACGGCCCTGTAGCCGCCGAAAAAATAACTTATGCACATATTCTATGCTGCCGTTTACTTTTTGTCAAGCCAGAGATTTGAAATATGTCCGTCTTTGAAGTAAAATAATTAGGATGTGGAGAGTTGGCCGAGCGGCTTAAGGCAGCGGATTGCTAATCCGCGGACGTGTAAAAAGCGTCGCACAGGTTCGAATCCTGTACTCTCCGCCAAAGAATCGTTATAATCCAGGCCATAGGGCCTTTTTTAGTCAATTTGACATTGTAACAAATTCGCAGGATAATGCGTCTTAATTTATGACAGAAGCAGAACTCAAACACTATCTCAAGCAGTCGCAGTCTGGTGACCAGGATGCTTTTGGCCAGATTTACGATTCTTTTTCTCAGAAGCTCTACCGCTTCATCTACTTCCGTGTCGGACACCGCGAGGTGGCCGAAGACGTTCTTTCTGACACTTTTGTCAAAGCCTGGCAGAAGATCAATCAGATCAACTCGCCCGAAGCTCTCTCAGGCTGGCTGTACCAGATTGCAAAAAATAATATCATTGATTATTACAGACTAAAAAAAGAGCTTGTCCCTTTAACTGAAGTCGAAGAGATTCTCGAAGATGAAGTTAACCCGGTGGAAACAGCCAACCTCAGCCTGCAGCAGAAAAAAATCCTAGAAGTTCTAGATGAACTAACCACTGAACAACAAGAAGTCATCAAGTATCGATTTTTCGAAGATTTATCAAACGAAGAGATCGCCTATGTCATGGGCAAATCCGAAGGCGCGATCCGAGTCATCCAGCATAGAGCGATCGCAGAACTAAAAAAACTACTTAACGCCAAATGAAGCAGAATCAAGACTACGAAAAACTAATCGAAGAAATGATCCAAGCCGCGAAAACCAACGGCGATCTTTCTGCGTACAAAAAAAATCGGACTCTATCGCCTTTGACTAGCGTGATCGCCAAACTAAACAGCTTGCCCAAAACTCAAGTGCCGTCTATAGACTTCATGCGCATAAAAAATCAAATGCTGGATCGTATATCTGTGCCCAAGATGGAAGAGAAGCAATCAAGCTGGATTGGTATGGCTTCTTGGGGTCAAATTTTACGCCTGGGCGCTGGCATTATCGGCAGTCTCGTGATTGTACTCAGTTTGGCACTTGGCACTGCTGTGGCTGCTTTAAATAGTGTGCCTGGAGAAGTGATTTATCCTTTAAAAAAGGTAGTAGAAAACATTGAGCTCAAACTTGCTCCAGCAAACGACAAGACCAATCTCCAGATTAAATTTGCAAACAACCGAATTGACGAAGTAGCGCAAGTGATTCAACAACAGCAAGACGGCCAAATCTCAGCCCAAGCTGCTAAGAAGATCGTTGCTGCTGCTGTGAGAGATTTGAAAACCTCAGCTGCTGCAGCTCCGAAGTCGAGCAACCAGCTAAGCGATCTGTCTGCTAAACTAAAAATTGCTTCTATCCGGAGCGAGGGCGAAGTGAAGATTGAACTTGAGCAAGCGATCAAAGACATCTCTACTCCAGCTGACAACAATGCTGTTTCTGCTCAGGGCAAAATCACAGCAATCAGTGAAACCGCAGTTAGTATCGGCTCTGTAAAATTTCTGCTTACGAAAGACACTAAATTTGTAAACATCGATGACGGTAAACTGGCTGTGGATCAGTTAGTTGACATCGAGGGAATTATTAAAGATAATAAGACATATGCTCTGACGATCAGTTTGATCGTCGACGCTACCCAAACCCCAGCTACTCCTGCCCCTTCCGCTACACAGTAAGTTTACTCACCTTTCCAGCCCACTTTTAAACAAAAAGGCTGACACTCATATGAAGAAAAACCGCGGCTAGCCCGCGGCTTTTCTTATCTTACAAAAAAATGGTAAAATAACTAAGCATTAAGGTGGGGTCGCATAGTGGTTTAGTGCACCGGTCTTGAAAACCGGAGTCGATTAACGTCGACCGCGAGTTCGAATCTCGCCCCCACCGCCAAAAATTATGCCAAACAAAAATACTCAAAAAATACCCGAAGAAATCGTCTGGAAAACTGTTAATTACATACAACACGACCGGTCGTCGACTTGGTATCTAATTTTTGGTTTAATCTCTTTGGGTTTGATTGTTTTCGGAATTTTTACCAAAAGCATTTTGACAGTTATAACTTTCGTGGCTGTGATCGCATCTGTACTGACTTTAAATTATCAAACTCCCAGAACTCTTACATGTAAAGCGACGAAGACTGGTATTTCTTATGGCCGTACACTTTTCCCGTACAAAATTATCAAAACTTTCTGGATTCTTTACCACCCACCCGAGATCAGAACATTAAATTTTGAAACCACTGCCTACCTGAATAACCGAATTACGATCCAGCTAGAAAACCAAGACCCTGTCGAACTACAAGCTTTCCTAAATCAGTATTTGCGAGAAGATCTAGACCGCGAAGAATCGCTCACTGAAACCCTGGTCAGAAATCTTAAAATTTGATAGAATAGACTACTATCTGCTTCCGTCGTTCAATGGATAGGACGCAAGCTTGCGGAGCTTGTAATGTAGGTTCGATTCCTACCGGGAGCACCAAGAATATAGAATAATTTAACGTCCGAATCGAACGGGCAGAAGCGAGACAAGACATCAGTCGCAGTCGAGCGTCGATGGACGCGACCATTGAAGCGTCCAGCGCTGCCCTGTACATGAGCGCTTCAGCGCGAATCGAGATTCCTACCGGGAGCACCATATAAAATGTTTGAACTGAATACGCCCGTAGAAAAACTTTACTTGGTGGGTCCGGCGCGCGCTAAGCTTTTTAAAAATCTTGGCATTGAGACGCTGCAAGACCTGCTTTTTTATTTCCCTCGAGCGCATCAGGATCTGTCACAATTCACGGCCATCAGCGAGCTGAAACCTGGGATGACAGCCAATATCAAAGCGAAAATCTTGGATGTCAAAAGTTTTCGTACCAAAGTACGAAAATTTACGCTCACGCAAGCGCTGATTGAAGACGACAGTGGCAGCATTGTTTGTGTGTGGTTTAACCAGCCTTTTCTTTCGAAGGTTTTGAAAAAAAACGAAACTTTCATCTTCTCGGGTCGAGTCGGAATCACTAAAAACAAGCTGCAACTCCAAAACCCAGTTTATGAGCAGGAGCGGAGCGAGCAAATCCATACTTCTCGCCTGGTTCCTCTTTATTCTCTAACTGCTAATCTCACACAGAAACAACTACGGTATATTATCAAAACTTATCTTGATAAAACTTTTTTTGACGAATACTTACCGAAAGACATCATCACGGCCGAAAAGTTACTCAGTGAAGACGAGGCCATAAAAACTTTTCACTTCCCTGCTGATGAGGCATCTTTACAAGCTGCTCAGAATAGACTTGCATTTGATGAAATTTTTCAGACACAGCTGCGCGTACTTGAATATAAAAAATCCCGTGAAGAAAAGCATGGCCTGAAAATCGATACAGATATCGATTTGAGATCAGTGATGGAAACCTTGCCTTTCCAGCTTACCGCAGGCCAAAAACAAGCGCTACAGGAAATTCTCAGCGACTTTAGAAAGCCTTTTCCTGCCAATCGCCTGCTCGAAGGGGATGTGGGCAGTGGTAAAACTGTGATCGCGATGCTGGCCATGTATGTAGTGGCCAAAAATAATCTACAATCAGTCCTGCTGGCTCCCACAGAAATCCTAGCTCAACAGCACTTTCTCAAACTCCGTCAATTTTTCGAAGAAAAAAATATCAGTGTAGCGCTGCGAACTTCTAGTAACAAAATGCAGCCAGCCACGATCACTATTGGCACTCACGCTTTACTTGAAAAAAATGTGAAGTTTAGCAAACTCGGCCTGGTGGTGATCGACGAACAACACCGTTTTGGAGTAGAACAAAGATCTATCCTCAAACAAATCAGCAATGCGCACCTGCTGACCATGAGCGCGACACCCATCCCCAGAACTCTGGCTCTGACTCTTTATGGCGACCTGGATTTGTCTAGACTGAAAGAATTGCCCGCCGGCAGACAAAAGATTGTCACCAAAATTGTGGCTGAAGAAAACCGCACTAAAGCTTATGAATTTATCAGCAAACAAATCCAATCTGGTCGCCAAGTCTTCGTCATCTGTCCTCTGATAGAAGAGTCTGACAAATTGGGAGTGAAGTCAGCGACTACAGAACACAAAAAACTGGCCAATGAAATTTTCCCGCAATTCACAGTAGGTCTCCTTCACGGCCGACTCTCAGCAAAAGAAAAAGAGCAGGTCATGGCAGCCTTTTCCGATAACGAAATCGAAATTTTGGTTTCCACTTCTGTAGTCGAAGTTGGAGTCGATGTACCGAACGCTACAGTCATGATGATCGAGGGCGCGGATCGGTTTGGGCTAGCGCAGCTTCACCAGTTCCGCGGCCGTGTAGGAAGGTCTGAGCACAAATCCTACTGTTTTCTGTTCTCTGACGACCCACAGATTCTGCAAAACCCACGATTGCAAGCTTTGGTAGAAAGCTCTGATGGCTTTGAGCTGGCTGAAAAAGATTTACTAATCCGCGGCTCAGGCGAGCTTTACGGGACCAAGCAGTCCGGTTATGATTTTAAAATTGCCAATCTAAACAATCTGGATCTTGTCGAAAAATCCAGAAGTTACGCTGAAAAACTTTTGGCTGACGGAGTCAAGCTAGACATTCGTAGACAGTCGATCATGCATTTGGAATAACCACTCTTATGTGGTAAAATTATTTTATTCACCCGTACCGTCCCACATCATCAAGGAGGTTTATTTTATGTGCAGCCCGTAAGGGCAACTGAGGTCGTCCTATCAACGTTGGTCGTTCGTCGGAGGAATCGATGTCGAACCCGCAAGAAGTCTGTCCGTTCTGCCACTGCCAGTTCGCCCTCAAAGACATGGACCGCGTGTCGCTCAAGCGGCTCCTCCCGCCCGATCTCGCCCAAACCCTTCGTGGCGAGGGACCTCCGGTTCACCGAGCGCACTACCTCGGCGCCAACCTCGAACGTCGACTGAAGGTCTTGGCAGCGGCACTCGCCGCTGAACAAGCTCAGATCACGGACTCGAGGCCGATGTTCGAGCGAGTGAAGGACGGTCCGAGCTTTGCTCTTCCGTTGAACCCTTAAAGGACTAAACCACAGCAAAAGGGGCGCAGTGTGAATGCTGTGCTTTAGATTTTTAAGGGTGTTGCCTAACGAGAGAGAACGACCTCACCTCCCGATCACACAGGGAAGGACTCGGCTCTCATCCAAGGGCAACCCGGGCGGTCCAGCTTGCAGCAGCTCACTGCTGCTCCCGGCAGCCTGCCCGGTCTTTTCTCGCCGCTTGACGTGCAAACGTCGAGCGGCTTTTTATTTGCTTATCATATAAAGCTTACCGTCAGTATTGTTTACAAAATACAAATTGTCTCCTACCCAGAGCAAACTCCGAACATACACTGACTGGTCTGGCTCAAGAATGGTTTCTTGTTTCAGAGTCGACAGATCAATCTTTACAAACAGATCACCACTGCGGTCTTTTTTCGAAACTGCAGCATAAAGTGTCTTGCCTTCGTTATCAAAAATAATTTTTTCTAGGCTGGTACTCAAGTTCAGATCTGTAGCTTGCTTATTAGTAAAATCATACAAATAGACTTTCGGATAAGCCGTGATGTCTCTTTGGGTAAACAGAAAGCGATTAGTGCCTGGCAACCATAGCGCACCAGTATTTTTGCCGGAACTGATGATAGTGCTGATTTCTTTAGTTTCCAAATCCGCAAGATAAATTTTGTTTGTATCCCCTTCGAAGTCCTGTCGATACATGAGCACTGATTTATTATCAGAGCCTGCCTTGAGTACTAGATCAGACCAGAAGACATCTTTGATATTCTGAAAACCCGTGCTATCCGCATTGGCTAATACTAGCTGCTGGTGGATATTATCAGAAGATTTCCAAATATAAACTACACGCTTCGAATCCGGAAGCCAGTCCAGGCTCTGAATATTGTTAGGCAAGTTTACGTAAACTTTCTTGCTACTATCGTAGTAGTTTTTTACCTGATCTACACCTGATCCACTGATAGCGATGAAGTCCGAACCAGACTTGGGCCACATTACATTATTAATTTTATTTGACATGGAGGGTAGTGGAAATTCGGACAGGCCAGTCCCATCATTTGCAACTCGAAATAGTCTGCCTTCAGCATTAAAATACCAGATTGCAGAGCCATCCAGTGAAGCAATGGGTGAAATGATCGGCTCATCAAGAACTTTTTTTATCTGTGGCGCTGTTACCACTGGCTGCTTGGACTGCTTCTGTTTCTGGACCGCCAAAAATAATAACGTTGCCACGCCTGCGAGGACCAAAATCACACAAAGTATTAAAATTATAATTTTTTTGTTCATATTTCTAAATTACGATGGTGCTGGTGGGTTTGGATAAGGAGCGCAGAAACTACCGTTGACATCGATTTTGTTAAATTCGATGTGAACGTGACCGCCAGTAGTATTCTCAGTTGGATTGTTGTACTCATCAATCGTATCTCCTGGTGGAGGGTTAAACCCGGCGGCCTTGGCAATTTTAACTAAAGTGGAAATTTTCGCTTGTGCGTCTGGACTGAGAGGTCTAGCAGGAATAGGTCGAAGCGCTATATCCACAGCCTCTCCAAATGCGTGCCTACTTGGAAATCCTCCCTTTCGGAAAGCGCTGGTAATAGTTACATTTAATCCAGCTTTCTGAGCATTACCTACAACCTCTTGAACTTTAGGAAGCATGCATTGACGCACTCGAGGGTCTGAAGCACTCGTATCCACTAAAACACCTGCTAAAGGCACTAAGTCTGCCGGCTCCCAACCACTAATCGGAGCCTTCTGAGTGACGGTTTGAACATTTTTATCAATCGTCAGCTGCGCACACACATCAGATGGGATGATCCCCAAAAAACTGCTGACCGTAGATAAGGCGCGAGCTCCTGTTCCACTCCAGGTGTCCTCGTTACACTTCGCGAGCATAACCACGAGGATAAAAAGAACTAGTAAAAATATCAAAACTATAATACCTACGATTGCCAATGCTGGACCTGCAAATACTGCCAGACCTGAGCCTGCTGCAGCGCCTGCAACCGCGGTTCCTTCACCAGCCGCAGCTCCTCCCGCAGCTGCTCCTGCAGCACCTGCTTCTGCTCCGGCTCCAGCAGCAGCCTCAGCACCAGCCTCTGCGCCTAGTTCACCCGCTCCTTCACCAGCTACTTCTGGGCCTTCTGCTTTCGAAGCGCTATCAACTTCAGGATTTTTTTCTTGGTTTTGTGATTTTTCTTCTTGTTTTTCTGGCTGCTCTGGATTCTCTTCCTGCTCATTTTCTCTGGGCTCTACCTGTCTTTGTTTCAAGCCTTGCGCGGTCTGCTGATTAAACTTCTGCTCTTCTGCTGTTTGCGGACGTAAACCCATCCAGCGCTGAAGGATCGATACTTCCCGCCGCACTCTTCTGGTGACTTGTCTTGGCTGATTCTGTCGCTGTCGCTCTTTTCTTTCTTCTATCTCTTGCTCGGCTTTCAGTTGTTCTTCTGGCGTAATTTCTGCCATTGGACTACTTTACTGGCTGCTGAGCTTCGATTTCTTTTTTGGCTTGTTCGATTTCCAGAGCGCGCTTTGGGTCTGTGGTGATGATCTGGTCTTCCATATATGAAGCAATGATTTTGATGGCCACGTGCTTGATCCCAGCAAAGAAAATACCTTCGCCGATGTCAGACTCAAGTAGCAGGTACTTCTCGCCTTCTGTAAGGAAAAAAGTGTCCACGATCACATCAATGGCTGCTGGCGACTGCTTTAGAAGAAGCTGCAGAGACGAGTTAGTCACAATTGGTTTACCGAAAGGGCTTTGCAAAAAGTCAGAGACGTCCTGGGTGATGGTCGTCACTCCGAGATAATATTTTCGAGCTCTTTTCGCCATACCAAACAAAAACTTGGCCGAGTCATCGTGCTGCATCATCCACCAGGCTTCGTCGATGACCAGAATTCTTCTTTTCAGAGATGATCGGACCACATTCCAAATGTAGTTCAGAATGACGTAAATCGCGATCGGTCGCAGTGAGTCTTCTAGATCGCGAACTGAAAATACGACCAGCTGATTATTCAAATTCAGATTGCTGGGCTGGTTAAAAATTCCAGAAAAAGTTCCTTGTGTGTATTTCGTCAGGCGCTGAGCCAGACTCTCTCCACCGACCATTCCAGTTAAAATCTCAACCAAGTCTTGCATTACTGGCGGATCGATGTTGTTAAAGTCAGAATTCGCAGTAATGTCCTTTTTTGCGTAAGTTTCCCAGATCGCCCGATCCATGATTGACTCTTCTGTGGGATCGAGTTTGCCAAGCATCAAATTCATGAGGCCTAGGAGGTTAACTACTGCAGCGCGCAGAATATCTTCATTACTCTCGCCTTCGATGGCGCGTGGAAGATCAAATGGATTGACCCGTGTGTCAGAGTTGAGCGAGATATTTAGAAACGAGCCGCCCACTGCTGATGATAAATGTTTGTACTCATTTTCAGGGTCAATGACGATGACTTCACTGCCTAGCATCAAAGATCGTAAAATTTCCAATTTTACAGCGTAACTTTTGCCGCTTCCTGATTTAGCAAAGACCACAGAGTTGGCATTTTCCATCTGAAATCGATCAAACAAAATCAAGCTATTATTGTGGCGATTAATTCCATACAAAATGCCATCATTGGAAGTCAATTCTGAAGATACAAAAGGAAAAGTCGTGGATAACGGTTCTGTGTTCATATTAGTCGCAATCGCCACTTCATCATTACCCAGAGGCAGAGTCGAGTTAAATCCTTGCTCCATCTGCATCACAGCTGGCTTGGCGACAATAAGTTTGGATCCCAAAATCGATTCTAGGCTGGCTGAAATTTCGTCCAGCTCTTTTTGGGTATCAGCGTAGATCGTAAAATAAATAGAAAATCTAAAATACCGCTCTGTGCCCTGCTGCAGTCTGTCGCGCAAAGTTTCTACGTCTCGGTATGCAGTTTCCATCATCGGATCTCTGACATTGCCTTTTTCCTGCGACATCTGCATACTCGCCTGGAGCTGGCCGACTTTGCTTTTCAGTTTTTTCATGATGTCAGCCGTATCCATAGGATAGATATACATGGCCATATCCATGGCCACATCCATATTGATGATGGGCGAAAGCCAGTCGACAGAGATAAATCTCGGATAAGATAAGATGAAAAACGAACGCGCGAATTTTCCTGAAACTTCAACTGAGGTTTGATTTACTTTAAAAGCCGATGGCGCGATCAAATCCCGCAAGGTGTTCAGACCTTGTCGGTATTCTCTTTCTTTTTCTACCAGCTCGTGCTGGAGCTCTCGATTTGGATCAATTGCTTTGCTCATCGTTTTCTCCTAAATCTAAATCACTAATGCTTTTTATCTTTATGGGTGAGGCATTGTTTAAGTTATAACTGTTATACATCAGTTCCACGAGCTCTTCAGTGCTTAGAACAAGACTTTTTAGGCCCATACTCCCCAGACCAGAAGCGACCTGGTTAACTCTTTTCGATAGCTCTTCTCTTCCGCGTTCGAATTCTATAGCATGCCCGGAAATCTGTTTTGAAGGACTAAACAGTCCTGTGATCTTGCTCATCACGCCGGTTTTTACAGCAGCGGTCGTCAGAGGAACTATGATATAAAAAGTTTTGTTCATAATGCTTGCAAACTCGATCAGCTTACCGATGTACTCGATGTATTCCTGGGTTTGCATACGAAGCAATTCGTTTGTCTGTTGCTGCATGACTGCGCGCAACTTATCCAAATACGAATGTATGTCTAGTTTCCGAGATTGCATCAGGATCTGAATTGAAAACTCTAAAGCGTTTAGAAAATTCTGGTAAGTGGCAATCAGGGCATTCTGTTCATCTGCGCTTTTCAGAGAAAAATTAACTGATGAGACTACTAATACCGCTCGCAGCGACCCATCTTTCATAACTATAGTGCCCTCTTTAATTTCTGCAATATCAAGATAGGCTTGCGTCGAAGCCGTAGGCTTATTCCCAGATATACCTTGCATCTCTTGCTTAGCCATTTATTTTTGTCCTAGTAATTGTTCCTCTTCTGATACTTTTTGATCAAGCAAATACGCCAGTTTTTTCAATCTGCTTTCTGCTGGTTCCTGCGCGGTTTTTTCAGTCACAACTTCGGTTTTTTTCTGAATTTTGATCACGACATTCGGCACTTCTCTTCTAAAAATCCTGGCCTGCGGCTTAGAAAGATAATTAATAAAAACTCCAGTATAGAGAAACAGCGCTCGTCCGTTATATGTACCGAACGTAAAAGCCAGGCCGATACAAGCGACAGGCACTGCGAAAAAAAAGAAAAAGATGGATAAGCCAAGTAAAGCGTAAAAAAACAGGACAATCCCTCCAATTGCTAGGATAAACAGAAATTGTTTTAAAGTTAATGGCCCGATTAACTTATCCTCGACATCTGTGAATTGTGGCACAGCATATTGCATGTTTTTGTTTCTTTTTTCGGATCAAATCGTGCTCATATTATAACACAAAGACGTCAAGCAAGCAAAAAAGACTCCCTCAAGGAATCCTTTTTCGCTAATTTATGAAATTTCTCAACCATTTCGACCAACCAATGTCTCCTTCGTCTTCCCAAATACTCCAGAATGCATCTGGTCTGACTATCTTTACTCTTCGGAACTTCCCTAGCTTCAGCAAGTGCCGATCTGATGTAATCAAGTAATCAGCGTATGAGTTTACAGCTGATTCTAAAATTTTTAGGTCCTCTTGATCTTCAAGTTCCACCTCCCCTCCATTTAAAGAAAGGCCGGGGGAGGTCTTCACGAGATCAAAAAAATACTCAAGCTTTCGAAGGTAAGCACCATCGTGTATTTTTCTCTGAGCCAAAAGTCTATTTTCGCGCAGTGTCCCATGGTTGGCATAAGCTTCCACTTGACCAGCCAGGACCAGATCTATAATCCGACTTGAGTAATTATAGAAATCATCAGAACCATCAATAAGCGCGTTTGTGTCAAGGACAATCTTAAGCATGAGGTTATAGGTAATAGGTTTTAGGTTATAGTTCTAAGCTTCTGAGAACCCTTGGGTCATCTTAGTCAACATTCGCATAACTTCGTCGAGCAGAATATCTGCTTTTTTACAATCTGCATTATTCATTTGCTAATAATATCAAATTATAACACGAAAGAGCCCGAAGGCTCTTACTATAACCTATCACCTCTCAACTATAACCTAGAGTTTCTCGATTTGCTCTTTCAGATCCGCAATAGCTTCGAATTCTTCTTGAGACAAATCGACTTTGCTATCTGTGCCTGAAACTTTTGCCAGCCCGTGCTCAAGATATGCTTTAAACAGCGGACTCTGCTCAAAGGCATTTACCGTGTAGTAAGGCAAAAGTTTGTTTGCTCTCGCCAGCTCGATAATTTGATTTTTTATTCTCACGATCTGAGTTTGCAAAGGTCCTTTACGCAGAAAGGCCAGGTCGAATTTTTTCAAATCATCGACTACGCCGATTCCTTGGGTATTGCTGATGGAGGCAGCCTGTGCTGGCTTCGTAGATGCCGGCATGCCTGGCGAACCAAACTCTTGGCGTAGATATTCCAAATCCATGCCATGCTTGGGCTCTGCTTTCTGCTCTGGTAAAATCAGCGGATGCAGTGGCTCTGCCTGTGCCGGACGCGGAGCTGGTGCTGGGGGTGTGGTAGCTGCTGGAGCCACAGGCTTCGCTACTGGCTTCGGAGCAGATGGCTGCACAGGAGCAGAGGGCTTGGCTGCAGCTGCGAGCTTTCGGTCCAGGTCAGACATGGGTTTCGGTCGTGGTGCCACTGGAGCTGGTGGTGCAGCTGGTCTGGCTACTGGCTTTGGTGTAGCTGGCTGAGCAGGAGCAGCAGGCTTCTTTGCTCGAACATTGTTGATAATATCAATCAATTCCTGAGGAATTAACTCATGAGCATTGCCTTCAATAGGAGCATTATCATCCGCAATCGCCTGGCCTGGGAACGAAAAATCATAATTAAACTCGTTAAAAGCCAGCCAGTCATAAAGCTTTAACACTCTTTGTAACACCTGTTTATCATCAGTTGAAAGAATTTTTGGATTTGGGGCTTGGTTGATATAGCTTACTTCTTCCAGTGTCCCTCTGACAGTTTTTCCTGGCTGAGCCTGAGAAAAGCTTCGATAGTCGACAAGCCAGTTCTGGATAGTGGGAGAAATCCCCCGACCTTCAGCTTTGGATTCGATATTTCCCGACCCGAGTCGTTCAAGATTATTTTCTAGACCTTTTAGAAGAGCTGCTTTAATTTGATCAATTATGTCTGGTGCTGCATGGTACGCACTAAACATGGAATCTATCCAGGCCTGCACATCGACGAATCCGAGCTGCAAAATTTCTAAAACATCTTCTGATAAAAGTTTTTCTTTCTGCTGATCTGAAAGGTCTGAGATTCCAAACAATTTCAGGGCTTTCAGTAAACCCAAATATTTACTGAACAAACCTGGATCCATCTGGTCGCCGACTGTGTCTAATTTCTCAGCAAACATCTTCGCGTATTCGCGCGCATAGTCAGGAGTATTGGCAGCGCCAATGCTTATCACCATATCCTCCATGTCCTGATACCACTTGGTATCAAGTAACATTTGTGGATCTATCTGATTAAAATTTTCTTCTGTAATCTTCGTTAGCATTTATTTGATCAAGTTATTTTGATGGCGCTATGTTATTCTTAAAATCTTTTTCATCGGCAATATGCACTCCCCTGGCTTTTAATCCAGCAATAATCTGGTCTGCTACTGATTCTTCCAAATCAGATTTTGATATAATAGCCTTGGTGAAATCTTCGTTTAGCTTCATCGCTTCTGCCATGACATCCAAATCGAAGTTCTTAATATCATATTTGCCGTCTGCGTCTTGGTAAATACCAGCAATCTTTGCCACACGAGCCTGCACACCTCTGGTCTTTTTAAAGGCATTAACCGATGCTCCATCCACGCTAGCAAACCTTCTCGCTCCATATGCATTAAATCTGACGAACTTTCCATTTTCATCTTGTACAAGATATGCTGCTGGTTCGTGACCTTTGGACCAGCGTTCTGTATCTCCTCTCTTCATACGCTTATCTGCAGAATCGCTCTTTCGTGCACCTATTATATTATATCGGATGTCCGATCCTTTTTGTCTGAAGGCTATCTTTTCTCTTCGATTTTTTCCCGTAGTATTAGCTATTGCGGCTTGTAGTTCGGCGTAATTCTTAACTGTGGCTGTAACATTCCCGTCCTTATCCTTGAATTTCAATGAGATTACTTTCTCAACTACCTTTCCGTCTGCATCCTTTACGTCGTTCCCGTCCTTATCCTTTACAGGTTCTTTTTCAGCATCAACATTTGTCATTTCTAGCTTAGCCAAAGCCCCTAGCATAGCCGCAGCGCCTTTTTGCTTTTCGAGCTCTGCATAACCACCTAAATCGTTAGCCGTTCTAAATTTGCCTTCGTGCTCTTCCCACACTGCATTTCCTATTGCTCTGATTTTTTGTTCTGCTTCTCCTACTTCATCCTGGTGCGCAACTCGAACTGCTATCTGAGCATCTGATAAGCCAGCATGTCGCAACCTTTCTGTAGTTGTATCCAAATGATCCACAACATCAAACTCTGCTTCAATTTCTTCTTTAGCTTGATTCTCAGCCATAATTTGGGCAGTTTCAGGATTCTCATGATTGGCTATTAACTCCTTATAAATTTCTGCTTGGCGTATTTTTCTTCGTTCCAATCCCATAGAAATTTCGTCACCATCTTCGTGACGACCTTTTATATGGACTGTTTCCAAGGCTTCCAGATCTTCAGCATGGTGGGCGTTTTGTATTGCTTTATTTTTTTCTTCCTCAGACAGATTTGCTTCGGTCCATTGCTTTATCTTTTTATTAATCAAAGACTGCTGGCCGATTCTACCATAAAAAGCTTTTTGTCCAGCAAGTATTTCCCATAATATCTGACCCATTGAGTAGATATCTGAAGCTCCAGTTAACATGGCTTCATCAAATTGTTCAGGCGACATATATTCAAATGTTCCTGCTAAACGTCCTATACCTGTGATGCGATCATTGTGATCTCTTTTATCTACAATGGATATACCAAAATCAACTATCTTTGCAGTTAATTTAGCATCTTTAAATTGAAGTAAAATATTTG